>CAYZWD010000008.1:0-13802 GCA_964482115.1 uncultured Acidiphilium sp.
CTTATACATAACGAAAGCGTTATGGCGGAGCTTAAAGCCGCGGGGGCGGAGGTAATTAACGAACCCGCCGACTTACCCGATTTAAAAAATTCCGCGCCCGTTTCGGTTGTAATCCGCTCGCACGGCGAGCCGCCCGAAACGTTCGAATATTTCAAAAATCGCGGCGTAAGGGTTATCGATTGCACTTGCCCGTTCGTAAAGCGCACGCAAAAAATAGTAAACGAGCACGCCGCCAACGGCTACGGAATAATTATCGTGGGTGAAAAAAATCACCCCGAGGTAAAGGGTATAAACGGTTGGTGCGGCGGAGGCGCGGCGATAATAGGTACGGAACAGTGCGTTTGCAACACCGAAATTTCAAAATTTTACGGCAAAAAGGTGTGCGTAGTGGCGCAAACAACCTTTTCAAATGAAAAATTCAAGGTTTTTTTGCAAAAATTTCCAAAAAACCGCTTTAAAACAGTTGAAGTTTTCGATACAATTTGCTATACTACTAAAGAGCGACAGGAAGAAACGGAACGATTGGCGAAATCTTGCGATTGCATGGTCGTTATCGGCAGCCCGAACAGCAGTAATACGCTCAAGCTGTTTGAAATTTGCCGGAAGTCATGCGAAAGCGTTATTTTGGTCGAAAATGCCGAACAGCTTGCGCAAGAAAAAATAGTATCATTTAAAAAGGTGGGGGTCGTAACCGGCGCGTCAACGCCGATCGAACGATCCATGGAGGTTTTTCTCAGTATGGAAAATAACACTGAAGCTGAAGTAATTGTAAACGAACAAGCCGAAGTAACCGAAGCCGCAGTAGCGGCTGAACCCGCAGTAAGCGAACCCGTTGAGGCTGTTAAGCCTATGAGCGAGATGGAAGCAGCCGTCGCTAAGATGGACGAAAAGCAGACCAAGTTCAGAAAAGGTCAAAGAATAACTGCAACCATATCCTCCGCGACGGACGAAGGCTTGGCTGTATATATCAGCAATACCAAAAAGGAAATACTTCTCCCTAAAGAAGAAATAGATTGCGAAGTTTACGATAAAGCCGTTTATAGCGCTAAAGTAGGCGAAGAAATCGAAGTTAAAATCGTAGGTCTTAACCCCGTTCAACTTTCCGAAAAAGCAATTAAGCGCGACCTTGAAGAAGAGGCTGCCGTTAAAGACGTTGCGGACGGGCAAAAAGAATTCGCCGTAGTTGTCGACGGGTTCAACAAAGGCGGGCTTATCGCTCATTACGCAGGCTACGAAGTATTCATTCCGTCTTCGCAAATCAGAATCGGTTTCGTTAAGGAACTCGATAAATACGTAGGCAAAACCTTAAGGGTTAAAGCCGAAAAGGTCGAAACGGGTAGGCGTAAACAAATCGTTGCTTCTCAACGCGTTATCTTAGAGGCTGAAAAAGCCGTTAGAGACGCTGAAAGAGCCGCTAAAGAAGAAGAGTTTTTCGGCGCGGTTTCCGCGGGCGATATTATTAAGGGTACCGTTGCAAGGTTTGCGGCGTTCGGCGCTTTCGTCGACGTAAACGGTATCGATTGCCTCGCTCATATATCCGACCTTTCTTGGACGGGTTGCAACTCTCCCGCAGACGTTTTAGAGCTCGGCAAAGAATACGAATTTAAGGTATTAAAGTGCGATAAAGAAACTAAAAAGGTTTCGCTCGGCTATAAGCAACTTCAAAGCAGACCTTGGGATCTCGTTCCCGGTAAGTATATGGTTGGCGACGTAGTAACCGGTAAAGTCGTTAGAATTGCGTCTTTCGGTGCGTTCGTTGAAATCGAAAAGGGTATCGACGGATTAGTTCACATTTCGCAAATTTCTCACGAATGGTTAGAAAACGCTACCTCCGCGCTTAAAGTAGGCGAAGAGGTTCAAGCTAAAATTATCGCCATCGATCACGAGAAAGAAAAGATTACGCTTTCCATCAAGGCTATGACTCCCGCTCCCGAAGCTCCTGCAAGAGCTCCTAAGCACGACAAAGCTGATGACGGCGAGGATAAACCCCGCAGAGCAAGAAAGCCCAGAACCGAATCCGACGATAACGACGTTCACGAATGGAAAGATAATTCCGACGGCGGCGTTTCTATCGCAGAGCTTTTGGCTAACAACAATCAATAATTAAGTTAAATTCGAGGGCTTGCATTTTTGCGAGCCCTTTTTTGTGTTATCGTTACGTTACTATTAGCGCTATTATTACGCTATAATTACGTTGGTATTATGTTAAACGAATTAAAAAAAATTAGGTTTTTAAACGCAAACGCAATCAAGTTTATGGCGGCTGCTTTTATGCTTGCGGACCATATCGGCTTGCTGTGGAATATTCCGTTTTTGCGCATAATCGGCAGGCTTTCAATGCCCCTTTTTGCTTATATGATAGCCGAGGGTTGCCGCTACACTCGCAATAAAATTAAGCACTTTTTGCTCATTTTTTTATTGGGGGTTGCGTGCCAGCTCGTTTACGCCGTGGTTGAACCGCATCAAATTTATTTAAGCATTTTAATAACCTTTTCAATTTCGATTTTGTTAATATATTCGTTGCAATATTTTAAGAAGTGCTTGTTTAGCGGCGAAAAAAACGTATTTAAAAAAGTAATTTCGGGCGTAGTGTTTTTTTCTAGCGTGGCTCTTACTTATTTTATTAACGAAGTATCAACTATAAAAGGCAAGTCGTTTTATATCGATTACGGTTTTTGGGGGTGCATGCTCCCCGTTTTTGCCTCACTACTGGATTTTAAGCAAGAGTGGGTAAAAAGCCGCGGCGCACGCGCCGCGTTAAGTATACTTAACGCACTTTCTTTTGCTCTAGGGTTAGTGCTGCTATGTGTGTTTAACCCCGGCGGCAATCAAATATATTCGCTTTTCGCACTAGTTCCGTTGCTGTTTTATAACGGCAAAAAAGGCGCGCTTAACACAAAATATTTCTTTTATATTTTTTATCCGTTGCACCTTGCCGTGCTATACGGATTGTGCGCTATAATTTAAATTTTTAAGCCTAGGTTACACGCCTAGGCGTTTTTTTTTGCAAAAAATCGCGATTTTTATTGTCAAAGTATGCAAATTTCAATATCGGCGGCAGGCTTATAAATGCGTTTTTATTCTAAAATTTTGCAATATACTCTTAAAAAATTCCATTGACATATACGCACTTTGGTGTTAGAATAAAAAATGAGGCGGAGTGCCTAAAATTAATAAAAAGTCGATTATAAGGAGAAAAAAGATGGCAAGAGTATGCATTCCCGATTGGGAATATCAAGAAAGAATAAAAAAAGCGGCGGATATGCTTCGCGAGCGCGGGTTAGACGTAATGGTCGTTGCTTCAACCGAAAGCGATTACGCAAACGCACGTTATTTTTCGGGTTTTTGGCCCGTATTCGAAAGGGCGGGCGTAGCAATTTCTGCCCAAGGCGACGCGGCGCTTTTAGTAGGACCCGAGTCCGAAGTTTTTGGCGCGGATTTCGGTAAAATAAACAAAGTTTTCGTTTTGCGCGAATTTAGGGAGAGTGCCGACCCATCTTATCCCGAGCTTACACCCTCTACTTTTAACGACGTGTTCAAAGCAATCGGCGTAACGGGCGAAAGCATAAAAATCGGCTTAGGCAGCTACGTAGAATGCACGTTGCCTATTTACGAGGGGTTAAAAAACAGCTATCCCAAGGCGGAAATAGTTAATTGCAACGATATTATGGTAAATTTGCGCAAAATTAAAAGCGAAAACGAAATTGCTTGCTTGCGCGAAGGCTTCCGTATTATAGAAATTGCCACCGACGAAGTTATTAAAGCCCTAAAACCCGGCGTAACCGAGCTGCAAATGGTCGGCATAGCGCAAAAGGTGATATACGCGCACGGCGCCGAATACGAAGGCTTACCTATGTACGTATTTTCAGAGGCAAGTACCCGCCATGCAATTTCGCGTTCGCGCTATCGCGAAATAGGCAAAAACGATATAGTTCAGTTAAATCTTTCCGCTAAAATAGACGGGTATTCGCCCTCGATAGGTTTACCCGTTTGCATGGGTAAGCTAGAGGGCGAGCGTCGCGAGCTCGTTGAATTTTGCAAAAAAATGCACGAATGGACTGAAAGTCAGTTAAAAGCGGGCGTTTATGCAGACGACGTAGCAAAGCGCTTTTTCCAGGCGTATAAAGACGCGGGCTTTGAAAAGAATTACGTTTACGGACCTTGTCACGGCACGGGCATGATAGAGGTTGAAGCGCCTTGGATGGAAACTTCAACCCATTACCCACTCGAAAAAAATATGACTTTCCAAATAGACACGTTTATTTCGGGCAAAACTTTCGGTTGCCGTTGGGAAAAGGGCGTAGCCATTCGCGAAGACGGTTGCGAAAGCTATACCGATTATTTAAAGAAAGGCATAGTAGAGTTGGGGTTCTGATATGGGCGTAGTAGGCAAAAAACAATGGGTAATTCCCGATTGCGAGCTTCCGCCCGCGGGCGAAGGCGTTTTAAAGGGGCACGAAAGTGTTATTATAGTTAACGACGGAAATAAAAAAGCTACCGTAAAAGTTAAGCTTTATTTTTCCGATAAGCCTGCGCACGAGGGTATCGTTTGGGAAATTCAGCCCCAAAGCGTGCGCTGTTTTCGCATGAATAATCTTCAAGATATGTGCGGTTTTGCCGTTCCGCTCGAAACGCAATACGCCATGAAACTGCACAGCAACCAAAAAATCGTAGTACAATACGGCAGGCTGGATAACCGCCAAACCAATTTAGCGTATTACACGGCGATTGCATATTAAAATATTACGTGTTAAGCGTAAAAACTTACGATATAGGTGTAAAGTAGGCATAAAAATCGCCCGCGGCGTTTAAAAACGTAATCGGCGTTTCGTGCTTAGCGATTTTAGCAAAATAACATTAGAAAATTAGCGTTAGCAAAGGAATAAAAAAATGATTTTAGACCATAGTTTTCCTAGAGAAACCGATTACGTAAAAAGCAACAATATTCCGCTCGTAATAGTTGGCGGAACGGTAGAATATCACGGCGCGCACTGCAGTTACGGGTGTGATACTTTAGTTGCCGAGGGGCTTATAAAATTACTTGCCGAAGAAAAACGAATAATGCAAGCGCCTACCATATCGTACAGCCCCGCCAGCTACGCTGTCGGCGGCAAAACGAGCGGCACGGTGCACGTGCCCGAGCGCGCTTTTGAAGATTACGTGTATTACGTGTTCAAAAGCTTGCTTTATTCGGGCTTTAAAAATATTTACGTGGTAATTCACCATCAGTTCGAGCAAGAAAGCGAAATGCCCATGACTCTTTGTTACCGCACGGCGGCAAAGCGTGCGACTATGGAATATCTTCAAGAAACGCTCGGCGAGGGCTGGTGGGGAAGTGAAAGCTACGCCAATTATTACGAAGAGCTAGAGGGTGCAAACAATCCGTTTTCGTGGATAAAAGTAATTCCCACGATGAGTGCGGAGGTGCAAAACGCCACGGGGTACGACCACGCAGGCAAATACGAAAGTTCAATTTTAATGGCACTATATCCCGACTGCGTTAAGCTAGACAGAATCGACGACGTAAAACATTGGTTCACCCAAAGCGCGCGCGAGGCAAGCGTTGAAATCGGCAACGAAATGGTAAAACGTTCGCTTGAATATTTAAAGCAAGCAATAAAATAAAAATGTATTCAAAAACAGATAATTATGTTACCTGAAATTAAAGTTGTAACTAAAGCTGAAAATAATTTTCCTACCGAGTGGCAAACCGTAATATTCAGAAATTACGGTTTCGTCGAAACGCGCAAGTTAGCAACCGTTTTGCGCTGTGAGGAAAGCGTTATCGAAAGCGAGGCGTTAAGGCTAGGGCTTGATAAGGCACCCTCTAAGCGTGTTTCAGAGTGGGAAAACCGCGGTTATATAACGATAATAAGAAACAATTGGTATTTATTACCTTACGGGCAAATTATGCAACTGCTCGGAATTTCTAAAGAGCGGCTTGAATTTATTCTTGCCAACGACGATTTTTTGTCCGTAAAGCTAGGCGAGTTTAAGCCGCACTGCGCCGATGTTTATTATTATCCTCTAAGCGGAGAGCAGCAAGAAAAAACAAGCGAGCTTGCAAGCGAAATTAAAGGGCTAACAGGCGGCGAAAAGCAAGCCCCGTTCGATTTTTTCAGCGAAGATTGTGCTTGCGCGCCTTGCGAGCAAAAATCGGTAATTAGCGGCGGAAATCGCATAGTACACGGGTATTTATCGCCGTGCGGCGACGCGTTTATGGAAAACGACGAGCAATATTTACCCGATTCTTTGCTAGCGCAATATCAAAGTAGCGGTGTTAACGGTTTATGGTTTCATGGTTTGTTATCCGCGCTTTCGCCGTATCCGTTTGATGAAAGTGCGTGCAAAAACTATCAAACGCGCCGCAACAATTTGCAAAAAGTAATAAACCGTTGTGCAAAATACGGCGTTCGCGTGTATTTATATTTAAACGAGCCGCGCGGTTTAAGCGTTGAAAAGTTGGGGCGGTATAAGCATTTAGCGGGCAGAACGCAAAACGGCGTGGCGTCGTTGTGCTGGGAAAAACAAGAAACAAGAGAGTATTTATACGGCGCGGTTAAAAATTTGCTAGAAAACGTTCATGGTTTAGGCGGTTTTATAACCATTACCATGAGTGAAAATTTAACGCATTGCAATTACGCTCCTAACGGAAATTGTCCGCGTTGTAAAAATGTTCCGCCCGAAAAAACCGCGGCGGAAATAAACAACGTAATAGCAAAAGCCGCACGAGATAGCGGTAGCGGCGCGGAGGTTATAGCCAATCTTTGGGGCTGGTCGCAATTCGTGGGCTGGTCTGAAGATCAAACTATGCGCGGCGTAGAGCTGTTAGATAAAGACGTATCCGTAATGTGCGTAAGCGAATACGACTTAGCCATCGAAAAGGGCGGCGTTAAGGGCTGCGTTATCGATTATTCTATTTCTAACGTCGGACCTAGCGAAATAACTAAAAAAACGCTAAAAAAAGCTAAAGCCGAAGGGCATAAACTATACGCAAAAATGCAAGTAAACAACAGCTGGGAATGCTCTGCCGTGCCCTGCTTGCCCGTGTTCGACTTAATACACGAACACCTCAAAAATCTGCACGAAATAGGCGTAAACGACTATATGCTCACTTGGACGTTAGGCGGTTGTCCTTCTTCCGCGCTGAATTTAGCCGCAAAATACGCCGAAAAAAACCAAAACGGCGAAGAATTCGATTTAACCGCTTGGTATAAAAGCGTTTACGGCGAACAAGCCGAAAGCGTTCATGCCGCGGTCGCTAGTTTTTGTAATGGGTTTAAAGAATATCCGTTCAGCATATCCGGTTTATATTTTTCGCCTAAAACCTTGGGTGAGGCAAACTTTTACAGTTTAAAAAGCCAAAATTTAACCTCTACCATGGTTTGTTACGCGTTCGACGATTATCAAACGTGGATAGCGCCTTACCCGACGGAAATTTATTTATCGCAATATAAAAAACTGCTTATCGAGTGGGAAAAAGGCATGCAAACGCTTGAAAAAGCCAAAAAAACTTGCAAAAACCACGGCGTTTTGCGCGATTTAAACGATTTAAGCGTTAACGCGGAGGGTGCGTATTTGCATTTTTACAGCGATTATTTACAAACGCGTTTTGCGGTTTTAAAAGCCGACGTGCAAAAAAACAAAGCCGAGCTTATGCAAATTCTTAATTTAAGCGTTCAAAACTGCAAGCGGCTTATAGATCTTACGCACCGCGACGCGAAAATCGGGTTCGAGGCGTCTAACCATTATTTTTATACGGATAGAAATTTAATAGAAAAAATTATAAGCGATAAAGCGCTGATAACCGAACTGAATAAACTTTAACGGAAATGTTTTAATAAAAAATAAAAAACGGGCTAGGGAGAACTTTAAATCCTAGTCCGTTTTATAATGCGGTTAATCCGTTTTATTACGTTGTGAATAAAAAAGCTTATTCTTCGGGGAATACGGGTATTTTAGCAAGGTAAATAACGTCGGTGCGGTCGGCTGCCTCAGCTTCAGCCAAAACGAACGCTTTTTTATGAACTGTGCCGCCCGCCAAGGCTACTACTTCTTCAAGACCTTTTAGCGAAGCGCCGGTAGAAACCACGTCGTCGATAATGCCTACTTTTTTGCCTTTAAGCAAGCACATATCGTGCTTAGAAAGGTATAAATGTTGTTCTTTCCCGGTAGTTATAGAGCTTTCTATAGTAACATCGAGCCCGTCTTGCATATAAAGTTTTTTACTTTTGCGGGCAACGGCGTAAAGTTCGTGCCCAAGTTCGCGCGCTACAACGTGCGTAAGCTGCAAGCCCTTAGATTCCGCGGTAATTAAAACGTCGCAATCGCTAACTAATTTAGCAAGTTCTTTTCCGCAATGTTCGGTAAGTTTTTGGTTGCCGTGCAAATTAAAAAAGGCAATGCCCAGCGTAGGCGAAACCTTTAAAACGGGCAGCAGCGTTTCAACGCCCGCTATATTTACTGCGTATTCGTTAATCATAATAAAATTCCTCCCGTAGTAGGTTAGTTAATTCGCGAAAAAAGGCGAAAAAAGCAAGTTACTAATAAATTATAGCACACAAAGCACAAAAAGTAAACCGTTTTTTTCGGCAAGCAAATATTCTAACCCTCTTTTTCATATATTATACGGAACGGGTGAAAACAGTGCAAGGTTGTATGAAATATTATAACGAAATATATAAAAGCGTTTACGCGCCGATAAACGGATTAAGTGAAGAAAAAGCGCGCCAAAGCCGCAAAAAATACGGTGCGAACGCCTTTACTAAAATAAAAAAACCAAGCTTTTTAAGCCGATTTTTTAAATCGCTTTCAGAGCCGATGACTATTATTTTAGAATTTGCTTTAATAATAACGCTCGGCGTAAATATAGGCAACGCGCTAGCGGGCAAACCCGCCGATTTTTACGAAAGCGCGGGTATTTTGGCTTCTATAACGGTTTCGGCGTTGCTTAGCGCGGTTATGGAAAGTAAATCTGAAAAAGCCTTTGAAATGCTTGAAAAATTTAACAAAAACATAACGGTTAACGTGGTGCGCGGCGGCGAAGTGCGCGTAATTAGTTACGCCGACGTTTGCGTTGGCGACCTTGTTTTGTGCGAGGCGGGCGATAAAGTTACGGCGGACGGCGTTATAGTGGAATGCTCGGAGCTTACCGTCGAAGAAAGCGTTTTAACGGGCGAATCGCGCGCGGTAACAAAGCAAGCGTATTTGGCGGGCAACGTTACCCAAAGCAACATGTTGTGGTCGGGTACGTATATTCGCAGCGGAACTGCCAAAATCAGCGTGCTTGCCGTCGGCGATTCGGCAAGGATAGGCAAAATAGCGGGCGGGTTAAGCGGGCAAAAAAACGTATCCGCGCCGCTCAATCAAAAACTAAGTCGGCTGGGAACTAGCATAACGGTGCTCGGTGCGGTAATGGCAGCGATCGTGTTTGCGTTAACTCTGTTTAGGCTAAATTTAAGCGGCGGGCTTAACGCGGCAGGCGTAAAGGACGCGTTTATAGATGCGATAGTGCTTATAGTTGCCGCCGTGCCGGAGGGCTTGCCAACTACCGTAGCTATATCGCTTGCTTTAAGCGTGGTTAAGCTAGCAAAGTCTAACGCGATAATAAAAAAGCTGGTGGCGGCTGAAACGGTCGGGTGCGTAAGCGTTATTTGTTCAGATAAAACCGGCACTCTTACGGTAGGAAAAATGCAAGCCGAACGGTTCGTTTTAAAAAGCGGCGAAGTAACCGCGGAAAATTTAAAAAACGAGTGTATTTTAAACAATATCGCTATAAATTCAACCGCGGAAATTTATTACGAGAACGGCAAAAAAAGCGGGGTTGGCAGTTATACGGAACAAGCGCTTTTGTGGGCGATAAATCAATTTTTCGAATATAAACCCGCGCGAAAGCGCGCAAAAATCGGCGAAAGATTGGCTTTTAACTCAAAAAATAAATATATGGTAACGCAAGTTTTTGAAAACGGCGGCAGCGTTTATTATTTAAAAGGCGCAATAGAGCGCGTTTTGCAAAAGTGCGAAATAAGCGATGCCGAAGCTGCGCGCTATAAAGCCGAGGCGGCTAAATACGCAAGCAGGTCCGAGCGGGTTATAGCTTTTGCGCATAAAAAGGCGTTAAGCGCGGGCGGCGAACGCTTAGATATAAGCGCCGACGGCGATAAATACGTTTTCGACGGGTTATGCTGTTTGACGGATAGCGTGCGCGATGAAGTTTACGCCGCCGTTAAAGATTGCCAAGCCGCGGGTATAGAGGTAAAAATGCTAACGGGCGACGTTTTGGAAACCGCGCTTGCCGTAGCAAAAAAGGCGGGCTTGCCTTGCTCCGCGGAGAACGCGGCGCTCGGCTCTGATATAGATAAAATGAGCGACGAACAGCTAAAAAAAACGTTGCCGCACGTATCGGTGGTCGCAAGGTCTACGCCGGAAACCAAGCTTAGGGTGGTGTGCGCGCTTAAAGAGATGGGTGAGGTAGTTGCCGTAACGGGTGACGGGGTTAACGACGCCCCCGCCGTTAAAAACGCGGATATAGGTATTGCCATGGGCGCGGGGAGCGAAATAACTAAAGAAGCGTCGGATATTATTTTAATAGACGATTCGTTTGCGGTAATAGCCAAAGCGGTTGCGTTCGGGCGCAACGTATACCGCAATTTTCAGCGGTTTTTAATGTTTCAGCTAACGGTAAATTTTTCTGCCGTGGCGCTGATAATAGCATTTTTGATTTTGGGGTTTGCTCCGCCGTTCGGCGCGTTAGAGCTTTTATGGATAAACGTTATAATGGACGGGCCGTTGGCGTTGTCGTTAGGGCTAGAGCGGCGGGACGATAGAATTATGGATTATAAGCCCGTAAAGCGTACGGACGGAATAGTAACGGCGCGCAACTTCGTGCGAATAATAGCGCACGCGGCGTTTATAGTGGCGGTAATAATAAGCCAAAAACTATTCAATTTTTTAGGTGCGGGCGAACTGCAAAAGGACAGCGTAATATTTTCGCTTTTCGTAATTTTTCAGCTGTTTAACGCCGTCAACTCGCGCGAGGCGGGTAGCGCCGGCGTAATAAAGGCAATAGGCAAAAACAAGCCGTTTTCGGTATTGTTCGCGCTATCGCTCGTTATGCAAATAATAATAACCGATTATTGTTGCGCAATGTTCAAAACGAATCCGCTAGGTTTAGCGCTATGGATAAAAATAATAGCCGTATGTTTTAGCGTAGTGGTTATTTCAGAGGCGTACAAAGCGGTTTACCGCGCGTTTTCAAAAAGTAAATTTTACAAAAAACTAATTAAAAGGGGGCAGTTTGCTTAAACTAAGTTCGTATGAGTAATTTATTCGTGTCCGATTGCTTTGAAAGCAGCAATAACGTGCTTTATATACGTGAAAGTTTGTGCGAACTGTTTTTCGAGGTGCAAAAAAGCAAAATTATAGCCGATAGGCATAGGGTAGGGCTTAAACTCGTTGCCCCGCGCGAATTTTTTCGCCCCGCAGTGCTTGAACTGTGCGATAAAATTGCCGACGTGATAGCAATAGGCTATAAATACGAGTTCTTTTGTAAAAAGATTAATCCGTGCGGGCTGAGCGCGCGCTATAAAGAGCTTTTAATAGCTTCGCTTATCGCCGCCGATTTAGAAGAAGATAAGCGATATATTCGCTCGCAAATTCAAAAAACGCAAAGTTTAATAGCGCCAACTAGCGAATTCTGCTTTGCGATAGACGGTTTTTTTAATTTTAGGCTAGGCGCGCTGAAAAACAAATGGCGCGAGGTTGCCGACTACGTGCCCGATTATTTTTCACTTCGCGAGCTTAACGATTTTATCGCATATTTGCTGTGCGAAAAAAGGGGCAAGCGGGTTATAATCGACGGTAAAAAGGTTTACGATAGGCGTTTTAATCGTTTAAAGCGCAGCACTTTGCTTGGCGGGGGCGAGTGCGGCGTGGTAAAAGAGGCTATACTTTCGGGCGCGGGCGAAGTCGAAGTAAAAAGCCCGCCCGCCGCCGAGGACGAAAAGCTTTTGCGCGAGTATTTTGGCAACAAGGTATATTTTTCGTAACTTGCTTTTTAATAAAAGAATATTTTTTTGCGTAACGGCGTCATAATCGTTTTGAAATTTTTTGTAAAAAGTGTATAATAATAAAACCCGCATATCGGGCACGCTAAAAAGGAGTGCAAAAGATGGAGATAACGTTAAAAAACGGCGAAAAACTGCGTTACGACGGTTGCGTTGCGTTAAAGCAAGTTGCTAAAGACGTAAGCGTAGGCTTATCGCGCAGTACTATATGCGCGCGCGTAAACGGCGAGCTCGTAGACGTAAGCAAAGTAATAAGCGACGATTGCACCGCCGAATTTTTAACGGTAAAAGAGCAAGAAGGGCTTTTAGTTTATCGCCATACTTGCGCACACGTACTAGGGCAGGCAATAAAATCGGTTTTTCCCACGTGCAGTTTAGCCACGGGGCGCGCAACCGAAAACGGTTTTTATTACGACGTTGATTTTAAAACCCCCATTACCAAGGCGGATTTATCTACTTTAGAATCCGAAATGCTCAAAATAATAAAAAGCGATTTACCCATAGAGCGGTTCGAGCTTTCGCACAAAGACGCGGTTAAGCTTATGAAAGGTTTTCACGAGGGGTATAAAGTAGCTTTAATCGAAGATTTTCCGCCCGACAGTCCGGTTTCGTTTTATAAGCAAGGCGCTTATACGGATATGTGCCGCGGCCCGTTGTTGCCTTCTACGGGCAGAATAAAAGCGTTTAGGCTTTCGGCGGTGGCGGGCGCGTATTGGCGCGGCAACGAGAAGAATAAAATGCTTACCCGCATTTACGGCATAGCTTTTGCAAAAAAAGTAGAGCTAGACGACTATTTAAAGAGTTTGGAAGAGGCAAAAAAGCGCGACCACAACAAAATCGGGCGCGAGCTCGGCTTGTTTACAACCGACGAAGGCATAGGGCAGGGTTTGCCCGCGTTATTGCCGGCGGGTGCTAAAATTTTGCGCGTTTTAACCCGTTTCGTTGAAGACGAAGAGGCGCGCCGCGGATATTTGCCCACAAAAACGCCGTATATGGCAAAAAGCGGATTTTTTAAATCGGGCGCGGAAAGCCGCGAAAAGTTTTTTGCTATAAGTAAAGATAAAAACGACGGCGAAAAATATTATTTGCGCAATTCGCTTTGCCCGTTCCACTATTCGGTATATAAAAGCGGGCTAAAAAGTTATCGCGATTTGCCCGTTAGGTTAAGCGAAACCGCAACAGTTTTCCGCAACGAGGCTAGCGGCGAAATGCATGGGTTAATAAAGTTAAGGCAGTTCACTTTGTCCGACGGGCACGTTATTTTTGCCAAAAACCAGCTAAGGCAAGAGTTTAAGTCATGCCTAGAACTAAATTTATATTGCTTAAAATCGCTTGGAATAAGCGCTGACGTAGCTTACCGTTTTTCAACGCGCGGTTACGGTAAAAAAGGGTATACCGGCGCTATTGCAGAGTGGGAAAACGCTCAAAACGAAATTCGTTCGGTACTAAACGAGCTCGGCGTAGAATTTTTTGAAGACGCCGGCAACGCCGCTCCGTTCGGACCTAAGGTCGATTTATTATTAAAAAGCGTTTCGGGTAAAGAAGAGGTTTTAACCAGCATTCAAGTGGATTTTGCCGCGGCTTACTCGTACGACTTGTTTTATTTTGACGATTGTGGCGATAAAAGTCGCCCTTACGTAATTCACCGCAGCGCAATCGGTTGTTACGAGCGCACTTTGGCGCTTTTAACCGAAAAATACGCAGGCGCGTTCCCGCTGTGGTTAGCCCCCGTTCAAG
>CAYZWD010000009.1:0-13435 GCA_964482115.1 uncultured Acidiphilium sp.
GGTAAGCCCCACTTCAAACATTCTGCGCCACGGCAAGCAACAATCGGATATTTCGTAGCGAGCGGCAATTTTCGGGTAATGCGCGCTTACGTATTCGTTTAAAAGTTCGTTAATTCTTTGGCTGACTTCGCCGCGGGCAACCTTGGTATCTTCGTAAGTATAGCCCATTTTTTCGACCTCGAAATCCCACACGCGTTTTCTTACGTAAGCGCAATAGCCTATATCTTCGTATACGCGTTCTGCCGTAAAACGTAGGTGCGTGGCGGTATTGCCGTAAAAATGATGCATTACGCTTTGCGAAATTACCGTGCCTAGCGCGTTAGAAGAGGTGTTCCACCCCGCGTAGCCCGCTAGGTTTAAAAGCCCTATTTGTTCCTCGATAAGTTCGGTGGTTTTTACGTCCGCGCCGTTGCAATATGCTATATCGGCAACCGCAACCGCCTTTCCGCTTAAAACGTGCGCCTTCATTTTGGCAACGTAAGATTGTAAATCGCGGCAGTCTTGTTCGGCGGTGTAAGGCTTATCTATATTATGCGCCGCGCAATCGGGTTGGTTGCAATAAAGCAAAATATCAGCCTCGTCTTCGCTTTTTGCAAGGGTTGCGCCCGCGCTTTTTATTTGCGCGGCTATGCTTTTATAAACTTCCCTGTCTTCGTAAAGCGGAATAAAGTTTTTGCAACTTTCTTGCGCGTAAACGGGGTAAATTTTGGGCGATTCTTTATGTATATCGCAAACGACGCGCGCAAGCAAGCTAAGCCCGCCTTCGTCCGCGCCGGGGTAAATATCTATGCTTATACCCGCCTCGGTTATAAAATCGCGCACCTTTTTTTGATCCATCGCGGTAAAGCCGTAAGGGTTAGAGTCGTCTTGCAAAATAACCATTTCTTCAATTTCTTTGCCGACCATGCTCAAAACATCGATCAAAACGGCTAAGTTGGTTTTTCTGCGGGTTAAAAAGTCGGGCAAATATTGCTCGCAACGACTAAGCGACTTTTTCACGCGGTCGTATTCGGCTTTATCTATTAAGCCGAGCGAGTATTTGTGCTCGTTTTGCCCGTATAAAAATATGCTTTCGCCGACTAACCCGTAATAATCGGGTTCTTCGTCGTCCGTATCGTAACACGGGCAACGCATAACTAGCGAAAAAGCGTAAATTTTAAGCGTCGGGTTTTGCATTTTTAACTTTTTGATAAACGACGCGCGTTCTTTTAACTCGTTTTCGGGCAAACGGTGCAAGCGCGAAGGGATAATTCCGCCGTAAACTAGGGTATCGATAGCCAAAATTAAATAATCGGCGTTAACGCACTCGCGGCTTAAAAAATTGCAAATAGAGTTATAGTCCGCGGGCGTTTTTTTATCTCCCATTTCGCTAAGCTTCGGGGTTACGAGATCTATTTCGCTGTTATCTTCCGTTAAAAATTTAACGAAAGAATAGTTGCAGGGGCGCTCGTCTAAAGGTAAATATACGATTTTTTTCATTTTATCCTCGCTTCTTTTGACTCTTTTATTCGTCTGTTTTTTATTGTTTTTTTTTCGCGAAACGCGCGTTAACGGGCTTATAGCCTCGCTTTTTTTATAAAACGATGCTAATAGTTATTTTGCTCTTTTTCGCAAAATAGACTTAACTTCGTTAGGTATTCTATAACTTTCTAAAGCCTTTCTTATAGCCTTTTTTAAAACTAATCCGCTTAGCCCTCCGTTTAAAAAATACGGCAAAATTTAGTTAGCGGTTTAAAAAGTGCCTCTATAAGCCCGTTAACGGCACTTTTTACGGTTTTTTTCGTTTTAAAATTAACGGTTTTTTGCTCAATAGTTTTTATTAGCTTGCCCATTTTTACTAAATTAAGCGGCTTAACATTTTTGCGAGCGCTATTTTTTGATGCTCGTAAGTAAGCCCGCCTTGAATATAAGCGATATACGGAGGGCGAACGGGTGCGTCAGCCGAAAGTTCTATAGAAGCGCCTTGAACGAAACAGCCCGCCGCCATAATAACTTCATCGTTATAACCGGGCATTTCACTTGGGCAAACGGCAGCGAAACTATCGACGGGCGAAGCTTCTTGCACGGACTGAATAAACCCGATTAGCTTTTGCTTATCGCCGAAAACGATAGAACGGGTTATATCGAACGGGGGCTTACCCGCCGCGGGCAGCGTTTTATAACCCAACGTTGCCATAGCTTTTCCGATAAGCATACTTCCCTTTAGGGCTTGCGAAACTACGTGCGGCGCTAAAAACAACCCTTGGTAAAAATATTGATAACCCGCCGCGTAAGAGCCTTCTTCCGCTCCTATCGAAGGCGAAGTCAATCTGCCCTCTATTAGCTCGATATATTGCTTTTTACCAACGATATAGCCGCCCGTGGGAGCAATTCCGCCGCCCGCGTTTTTAATGAGCGAGCCGCAGCACACGTCCGCCCCGACGTTGGTAGGTTCTAATTTTTCAACGAATTCGCCGTAACAGTTATCAACGAAAACGCAACCCGTAAAACCCGCCGCGCGAAAAGCCGAAACAGCCTCTCCGATATGGTCGACGGATAAAGCCTCGCGCCACTCGTACCCGCGCGAACGTTGAACGTAAAGCATTTTTACGCTGTGTTTTTTGATATACGACGTCACCCTTTTAACGTCGATTTTGCCGTTTTTAAGGGGAATTTTATCATATTTAACGTTAAAATCCGCAAGCGAACCTATGCCTGCTCCGCTAACGGTATCGCGCAGAGTATCGTAAGGGTCGCCCGTTACGGAAAGCATAAGGTCGCCCGGGCGCAAAATACCGAACAAACCCACGGTTATAGCCTGAGTACCCGAACAAATAGCGGGCGAAACGATAGCTTTTTCCGCCCCGAACGCGGTGGCAAAAACCGAACAAAGCGCGTCGCGCCCGTCGTCGCCTATACCGTAGCCCGAAGAACCGTAAAAGTGCCTTAGCGCGATTTTGTTTTGCCAAAAGGCGTTAAGCACTTTTTCTTGGTTAAAAAGCGCTATATCTTCAAGCCGAGCGAACTGTTTTTTAAGCGATAATTCGCTTTTTTTAATAAGCTCGGTTATTTTTTGCGTTCGTTCCGCGTTAGTCGCGGCAAAATCAGACATATTTTCTCCTTTTAGTAGCTTTTAGCCGCCGCGTCAACCGCTAACGGCTAACCGCAAAAACAAAAATCATTGATTTTAGCGGTTAAACTATGCGCTTGAACCATTTTTCAAGCTCGGTTTTAGTAATTTTTACGGCGATAGGTCTGCCATGCGGGCATTTTAGCCCCAAATTTTGGCTAACCTTTTTTAACAGCTCGTCTATTTCGGTTTTATCTAGCTTATCGCCGCCCTTAACCGCGTGCTTGCAAGCCGTTTGCATAAGTTTTTCTTTGAAAGCGAGCGGCATTTTTTCGCGCTTGAACGCATTATCGTATAAAATATCGTCGAAAAACTTTCTTAAGTTTATTTCGCTAAGCTCGAGCGGAAGCGCCGAAACGCAAAAACCGTTTTCTCCTATTAAATCGATATCTATGCCGATTTCTCTGAAGTAATCCATTCTTTCATAAATATTTTCAAAGTCGTCCGGCGAAACGTAAAAACTATACGGAATTAACAGCGCTTGTTTTTCGACCGAGTGCGCGTTTACTTTTTCGCAAAGCTCGTCGAACAAAAGCCGTTCGTGCGCGGCGTGCTGGTCGATAAAATACATATCGTCGCCCCGCGTGAAAATTAAGTAGGTATCGAAAGCTTGCCCAACGAAAACGTCGTTATCGGTAATAGTCATTTCACCTTGCAAAGCCGTGGCTTTTTGCGCGTTTTCGCGTTCTAACCGCTCTATATATTTTTTATTTTCGGCAAAAACGTCAACGCCGTCTTCAGGCTCGAACGAGCCGACGTAACCGCTCTGCACTACTCTTTCTAAAAGCTCCGCACTACCCGCCCCGCTATCGCGCACGGTGGCAAACGCGCCGCTTTCGCCGCCGACTTTTACACGTAAGTTTTCAAAAGAGCTTGCGTTTGGCTCGCCTGTAAACAGCGGGCTTTCACTTATAACGGGCGAACCCGAAAAGTCGCCGTTTTCAGCGACGACAGATTGGCTTTTTTTGTTAAACTCGCCAAACAAATCGGCAACGGTTTTATTTTTATCGGCGTTATCATCTCCGCAAAAATCGGCTCTTTTTTGTAAATCGCCAAAAACCAAACCACAACTTGAGCCGCCGTTTACGCCGTTTGAACCGCTATTAGCCGCACTAAGTTCCGAAGAATACGCGCTATCGCCTTTAATTATGTTTACGGCTTCGGAAACGCCGTCTATCACCTTAGAAACGGCTGAATACACCGCCGAATACACTATTTGATTGTTAGAAAAACGAACCTCGCTTTTGCGCGGGTGCACGTTTACGTCTACGATTTCGGGCGGGACGGTTAAACTGAGCACGAAAAACGGGTATTGCCTTTTCATAAGATAGCTAGAATACGCGTTTTGCACCGCCGCCGAAACGGTGGTATCCGTAACGAATCTGCCGTTTACGATAAGCGTTTGATACGCGCGGGTAGGCTTGGTAAAAGTCAACTTGCCTATAAAACCGCTTAACGCTATGCCGTTTTTTCGGCTTTCGATATAAAAGCACTGTTCGGGCGTTTTTGCGCCGTAAACAGCGGCTAAACACTCTTTAATACCGCCGCCGTAAGTTTCTAAAACGACTTTTCCGTCCGCCGTTAGTTTAAACGAGGCGTTGGGGTTAGAAAAAGCAAGCCGCGTTACCGTGGTTACTATTTCGCCCTCCTCCGCGCGCGGAGTTTTTAAAAACTTAGCGCGTGCGGGCGTGTTAAAAAACAAATTGCGGCAAGTAACGGTAGTGCCCGTTTCGCATTGTTTATCGAAAACTTCGCTAAGCTCGCCGCCCGTGCAAGTAAGGGCGTAACCCGTTTGCTCGTTTTGAGTTTTAGAAAGTATTTCGGCTTGAGTAACCGCGCCGATAGAAGCAAGCGCCTCGCCGCGAAAACCTAAAGTGTAAATTGCGTCGAGATCCGCGGCGGTTTTAATTTTGCTGGTTGCATGCGGCAAAAACGCGCGCGAAAGTTGCGATTTTTCTATACCGCAGCCGTTATCGGAAACCTCTACGCAAGTTATTCCGCCGTTTTCTATTTTTATTTCTATTTTATCCGCGCCCGCGTCTAGCGAGTTTTCTACTAGTTCTTTAACCATGGAAGCGGGGCGCTCTACTACCTCGCCCGCGGATATTCTGTTATAAACGTTTTTATCTAATAAATTTATTATAGCCATTTCTTTTTAGCTAAGCATGCCGCCGTTTTTTATTACGAAAGCGCTTTGCGACTTGCCGTTTTCTAATTTTTTGTTTTTTATAGCCGTTTAAGCTTTAGCCGCGCGTAAGTTTTTTACCCACTTAGGGTGCGTAACTCCCGCCTTTACAGAGCGGGCGTTTCGTTACTTTAAAGCGACTTTCTGCGCGCTTGAGTTTTTTGCTATTTAGCGAGTTTTTCTTTAAGTTCGCAAACCAAATCGAACGCTTGGCGCGGGGTTAAATCGTCAACGCTGATATCGCGCAAAATAGCCTCCACCTCGCTATACGGCGCGCAATTTCGTTCGGCGGGCGAATTTTCGCTTAAATCATCCGCGCCGCTTGCAAGCACCGCTTCAGTTATTTCTCCGCTTTTTTGGCGCTGAGCCAAATCGTTTTTTTCAAGCCTCTTTAAAATAACCTTAGCGCGCGCGGTGACTTCTGCGGGCACGCCCGCGAGCGCCGCTACCTCTATGCCGAAACTTTTGCTAGCGCTGCCGCGCATAATTTTGCGCAAGAATAATATGCCGTCCGCCGTTTCTTTAACGGTTATTTTGTAATTTTTAACGCCGCTAAGCACGCCCTCTAACTCCGAAAGCTCGTGATAATGGGTTGCAAAAAGCGTTTTTGCGTGTAGTTTACTGCAAATATATTCAACCACCGCCCAAGCGATACTCAACCCGTCGTAAGTGCTAGTTCCGCGCCCTACCTCGTCAAGGACGAGCAAACTGCTTGCCGTTGCCGAGCGCAATATAAGCGCGACCTCGCTCATTTCAACCATAAAAGTGCTTTGGTCGTAAATTAAATTATCGCTTGCGCCAACGCGAGTAAACACCCTGTCCGTAATAGGCACGCGCGCGGAACGCGCCGGCACGAAACACCCCACGTGCGCCATAACCGTTATTAGCGCGACTTGCCGCATATACGTGCTTTTGCCCGCCATGTTTGGCCCGGTTATAACGAGCATGTTGTTTTCTTGTCCGTCTAGATAAGCGTCGTTTGCGATAAACCGTTCTTTGCCTATTTGCTCGACTACGGGGTGACGGCCGCCTACGATATCGAGCGGTTCGCCGCTAGGTAACATTTCGGGGCGAACGTAGCCGTTCTTTTTTGAAACGTACGCAAGCGAACAAAGCACGTCTAGCGCGGAAAAAGCCTTTGCCACGCTTTTTAATTCTTCTATTTTGGCGCTTAAAATAGCCTTGAATTTATCGAAAATTTGAAGTTCTAACCTCAAAGCGCGTTCGGCGGCGGTTAAAATTTCGTCTTCGAACTTTTTAAGCTCTTCGGTAATATACCTCTCCGCCCCGACTAGCGTTTGTTTGCGAACGTAGTCGTAAGGCACTTTATCTTTAAACGAGTTAGAAACCTCAATGTAATACCCGAAAACACGGTTATATCTGATTTTTAAATTTTTAATGCCCGTGCGTTCGCGCTCGCGCTCTTCCATTTCGTCCAGATAGCCTTTGCCGGACTCTTTAAGCCCGTTCAGCCTATCAAGCTCTTCGTCGAACCCGGGGGCGATAAAACCGCCCTCTTTATAACTTACGGGGCAGTTTTCTTTTAAAGCGCGCTTTAACAGCTTAACTAGCTCGTCTTCATCGATAAGCGCGTTGCAAACCGAGGTTATCGCCGCGCAATTAAGCCCCGAAAGCTGAAATTTTACCGCGGGAATAACGGCTAGCGAATGCCAAAGCGTTTCCATATCCTTAGGAGTGACGTTGCCGTTTGAAACGTTGCCCGCTATACGCTCTATATCTTTAACCGAGCCTAGCTCTTCGCGTACGGCTGAAAGTACCACCATGTTTTTGCAAAGAAACTCTACGCCGTCTAGCCGCTCGTTGATTTTTTCAATGGATTGTAATGGCAAAAGCAAGGCGTTTTTTAACGCGCGCGCGCCCATTGCCGTTTTCGTTTGGTCTAGCACCCATAAAAGCGTGCCGTACTCGCGCCCGTCGCGCGAGGATTTTAATATTTCGAGGTTGCGCAAGCACGTAGAGTCTAACTGCATGCTCTCGCCTCGCTTTTCTAGCTTTAACGAGCTAACGTTTTCGAGCGCGTGCTTTTGCGTTTCGCGCAGATATTCTATAAGCGCCCCCGCCGCCAAAATTACCTCTTGCTTGGTTTCTATTTCAAACGATATTAAATCGCGCACCTTTAATTGCTCGCAAAGCGTAATTCTTGCCGAAGAAATTTGATAAGCCGCGTTATTATCGTAGCGCGCGGGCTTGGGCAATACCTTATGCGCGAAAACGGGCGCGGAACTAAGGCGCGAAAGCCCGCCCTCGTTTACTATTACCTCCGAGGGTGAAACGCGAACGAGCGCGTCGTAAAGCTCGCTATCCGAAAAAGCTTCCTGCGCGAAAAATTCGCCCGTGGTTATATCCGCCCACGCGATAGCGCCGAAAACACCGTTTTTTGAACTTATTTTTTCGCTTAATTTTTCGTTGGGCAAAAATACCGAACAAATAAAATTGTTGGTTTTTTCGTCGATTTGAGTGGGCTCGGTAAGCGTGCCCGCGGTAACCACGCGAACGACGTCGCGCAGAACGAGCTGTTTGCCCTTAGACGGTTCTGAAAGCTGTTCGCAAATAGCTACCTTATACCCCGCCCGCACTAGTTTTGCCACGTATTCGTCCGCCGCGTGAAAAGGCACGCCGCACATGGGCGCGCGCTGTTTTTCGCCGGTATCGCTAACGCCGCAATGCCTACCCGTAAGGGTAAGCTCTAGCACGGCGGAGGCAACGATCGCGTCGTTTTCGAACATCTCGTAAAAATCGCCGAGGCGGTAAAACACTATGCAATCGCTGTATTTTTGTTTTATTGACCGATAATGAGTCATCATGTCGGAAAGAGCCATATTTTTACAGTTTCCTCCGTTTTTTGCGGTTTTTTTTAATAAAAACCGTGGCGGCTTAGCAAGTGCTTAGCCGGTGCTTAGCAAGTTTTGCTCCGTTTTTAATCGCAACTTGAAAGCTATTAGCGCCCTTTATATATAAAACCCCTTGAAAAAAGGGGTTTTTGCTTTTTTGACGGCGGCGCAAAGCCGCGCTAGCCGATTTTGCCTTATACCTTTTCGCCGTAAAGCGAAATTCCGTTAGTAGTCCCTACGGTTATATCCACGAAATTGCCTTTTTCGTTAATATCCGATTTAAAATACCCCATTCTGCCGTATTCGTCGCGCCCGAGATACAAGTCGCGCTTTTCGTCGTAATCTTCACACAAAATTCTAACGGTTTTGCCCTCGTAGGTTTTTGAAAAACGCGCGGTTCTATCGTTTTGAGCGGCTACCATACGCATAATTCTGTCCTTAGAAATTTCCGCGGGAATTTGCCCTTCCATTTTAGCGGCGGGCGTGCCTTCGCGCGGGGAATACACGAACATAAACGCCGAAGCGAATCCGACTTTTTCCATGATGTCCATCGTATCTAAAAAATCTTGCTCGGTTTCGGTGGGAAAGCCGACCATAACGTCCGTCGAAATGGCGCAGTCCGGCATATATTTTTTAATAAGCTCTACTTTTTGAAGATAATCTTCGCGGGTGTAGCGCCTGTTCATAAGCTTAAGCACGCGGTTAGAACCCGATTGCAAAGGTAAATGAATACTGTGGCAAATATTTTTATGCGAAGCTATGGTTTTAACCAGCTCCTCGGTTAAATCCTTGGGGTGATTAGACATAAAGCGCAATCGATATTCGCCCTTAACCTCGTTACAAATAGCGTTTAAAAGTGCCGAAAAATTGTTGCCCTCACCGTATTCTTTGCCGTAAGAGTTAACGTTTTGCCCTAAAAGCGTAATTTCTTTATACCCATCGTTTATAACGGCGCGCGCTTCTTCTACAACCTCCGCTATCGGACGGGAATGTTCGCGCCCTTTAACGTAAGGAACTATGCAATAAGTGCAAAAATTATCGCACCCGTAAATTACGTTTATCCACGCGTTGGGGTAGCTGGTGCGCTTTTTATAAAGTCCGTCTTCGGGCATGTCGCTATCGATTATTTTTATTAAAGCCTTTTTGCTTTTTTGTTTTTGTTCTATAAGCGAGCCGAGCTCCGTCAAGTTGTGCGTGCCGAAAATTATATCCACGAATGGGAATTTTTCGTGTAGTTTTTGCGCCGCACCCGATTTTTGAGTCATGCAGCCGCCCACGGCGATTATAACCCCGCGGTTTTTTTGCTTGTATTTTTTAAGCGCGCCTATATGCCCGTATACCTTTTGTTCGGCGTTTTCACGTATGCAGCAGGTAACGAACGCTATTACGTCGGCAGAAAACGCGTCGTCCGTGCGGGAATAGCCCTTTTCTTCTAATATACCGGAGAGCTTTTCCGCCTCGTGCAAGTTCATTTGGCAGCCGTATACGTATATATAATACTTTTTATCCATTCTTTTGCTATATCGAACTAAGCGAAGCCGAGTGCTAATTTGAAAAAAAGCTTATATACGGAACGCTTAAAATTATTATAATTCTTAAATTTATTCTACAACCTTCGGGCTTTTTTGTCAACGGTTTGCCCGTATATTGCCCAAAATTAGCCCGTTTTTTTGTTTCGGCTCGGCTTTAACGCGTTTTTTACACGTTTTTTGCTCGTTTTTTGCTCGTTTTTTGCTCGTTTTTAATGTGGTTTTTGCACCTTTTTTTCACCGTTTTTTGCGGTTTTTTTGCGGCTTTTTTGGCGGCTTTTTTGGCGGTGCTAACGCGATACCAACGCGGCTTTTGCTTAGCCGTTAAAAAGCTGAACCATGAAGTTTTAACAAAGCCGAAATTTGTAAAATCATGAAAATATGCACCTCCGAAATCTAACGACGTTCGGGGGTGCATATGCATGCCGCACCGCGGCAAAAATTACGTTTTTCGGGCTTAAACCGCTATAAATTAGTCAACTAACTCGATTATAGCCATTTCCGCGTCGTCGCCACGGCGATTGTTGAGACGGTAAATTCTGGTATAGCCGCCGCCTTGACCGAGCTTTTCGGCTCTATCGGCATACTTGGGGGCTATTTCGTTGAATACCTTTTCAACTAGCGGATGGTTGATACCCTTAGCTTTAGCCTTGTATTCAGACTTCTTTTCGCCCGCAACCTTTTGATAAGGAATGTCGTGCGTTAAAGTCATGATTTTTCTTCTTGCGCCTAGTTTAACGGGGCCGTCTTTAAATACCTTTTTGGTAACGTCCTTACCCTTAGCGTCTTTAACGGTAACGGTTTCGGAAATAGCGTCCGTATAGCTGTTTACGGCGAGAGTTATGATTTTTTCTACGTAAGGTTTAAGTTCTTTGGCTCTTGCGAGGGTAGTTTCGATTTTACCGTACCATAAAAGGTCGCTTGCCAAATTTCTTAAAACCGTTTTTCTTTGAGTGGTGGTTAAACCTAATTTTCTCGGCATTTCTTTAGTCCTCCTGTTCTTTTAAATGCAGACCGTAGCTTTCTAATTTTTGAATAACTTCGTCAAGAGATTTCTTGCCGAGATTTCTTACCTTGAGCATGTCGTCCTCGGTCTTTTTGGTTAAGTCTTCAACCGTGTGAATGTTCGCGCGCTTTAAGCAATTATACGAACGAACCGAAAGCTCCATTTCTTCGATGCTCATTTCTAAAATTCTGGGCAGCGGGTCTGTAGGCGGCTGAACCAGAATACCAAAACCGTTCATCATGTCGGAGAGCGTTGCAAAAATATGCATATGCTCTTCAACGATTTTTGCGGCTAGGCTTACGATTTCTTTACCGGAAAACGCGCCGTTCGTCCACACCTCTAAGGTGAGCTTGTCGTAATCGGCGCTTTGCTCGCCCTTACGCGTGCTTTCAACGTTGTAGCTAACCTTTTTTACGGGCGTATAAATCGAATCGATTGCGATATAATCTATTTCGTCCTTTTTGTTGTGGTCGGCACCCTTATAACCTCTGCCTCTGCCTACCGTTATTTCAACGTCGATAACGCCGCCTTCGTCGAGCGTGCAGATATAAGCGTCTTTGTTTAATACCTCAACCTCGGCGTCTTGTTCGATATCGCCTGCGGTTATGGTTGCGGGGCCTTCTTTATAAAGCCTTACGGTCTTTTTGAAGGTTTCGTCCGTCGTTGCGGTTTTGAACGCAACGCATTTAAGGTTTAAAATTATTTCGGTAACGTCCTCGCGAACGCCGGGGATCGTTGAAAACTCGTGTTTTACGTTGAGTGCGGGCGCAAACTTAATGCCTTGAGCGGCTGCACCCGGTAGCGCAGACAGCAACGTGCGCCTTAAGCAGTTGCCTAGCGTTAGCCCGAAACTTTTTTCGAGGGGCGAAACGATAACTTTAGCGTAGCTAAGGTCGGCGCTCTCTTCAACCTCGACTTTGGGCATGTCGATTTCCATCATAATAGCGTTCCTCCTGTATTTTATTCGTCGCACGCGTTTTAGCGACGACTCGCCGCACAATCCATTCGATACGACGAGATATTATTGGGTTTTAAGCGATTTTTGCGGCGCGTAAGGCGTTAGCCCAACGCGCGCTTTTAAGGCTTATTACTTGGAGTACAACTCGACGATCATATGCTCCGCAATTTGCGAATCGACGTCTTCTCTGGTCGGGAGGGCGATAACCTTGCCGGTAAGAGTTTCGTTGTCGAATTCAACCCATTTGGGCATATTGCCGTTTTTCTGCGTTTGTTTAAGCTCGGTAAAATACTTATTACCCTTTTTGGTTTCTTTAACGGCGATAACGTCGCCCGCTTTTACTTCGTATGAAGCGATATCTACGCCCTTGCCGTTAACGGTGAAATGAGCGTGGGTAACGAGTTGACGCGCTTGCGAACGCGAAGACGCAATACCCATTTTGTAGATAACGTTATCCAACCTTCTTTCGAGAAGAGATAACATGTTTTCACCGGTAATACCCTTCATACGGTCCGCTCTTTCATAGTAATGCCTGAACTGACCTTCGAGTACGCCGTAAATTCTTTTGGTTTTTTGCTTTTCGCGAAGTTGTAAGCCGTATTCTGAAACCTTCTTGCGAAGATTTGCGTGAGGTCCGGGAGCAACCGGTCTCTTTTCGAACGGGCAAGCACCCGCTTTATAGCATTTATCGCCCTTTAAAAAGAGCTTTCCGCCTTCACGACGGCATTGACGGCATTTTGCACCTGTATATTTAGCCATTTTTATTTACCTCCGTTATACTCTACGACGCTTGGGGGGGCGGCACCCGTTGTGAGGAATGGGCGATACGTCTTGAATCAAGGTTACCTCGATTCCGCATACGCCTAACGCTCTGATAGCCGACTCTCTGCCCTGACCGGGGCCCTTTACGTATACTTCAACCGAACGCAAGCCGTGCTCCATTGCCGCTTTCGCAGCTACTTCGCTTGCTTGTTGCGCGGCGAACGGAGTGCTCTTTCTTGAACCGCGATAGCCTAAAGCGCCCGCGCTGCAATGTGAAATTGCGTTGCCGTTCATATCCGTGATGGTTACGATAGTGTTATTGAACGAAGATTGAATGTGTACTTGACCTTTATCAACCTTCTTAAGCTCTTTACGTTTTTTAACGACTTTTTTTACTGCTGCCATTTTTAAATCCCTCCGTTATTACTTAGTGGCGGTCTTTTTCTTAGCGACCGTCTTTCTGGGACCTTTGCGGGTTCTCGCGTTGCGCTTAGAGCTTTGACCTCTTACGGGTAAGCCCTTTCTGTGGCGAACGCCGCGATAGCAACCGATTTCCATAAGCCTTTTTATAGAAAGGTTAACCTCGCTTCTGAGCTCGCCTTCTACGTGAAGGTTGTGCTCGATATATTCCCTTAGCTTAGAAACGTCGCCCTCGGTAAGGTCTTTAACCCTAACGTCAGGATTAACGCCCGTTTCGTTTAATATCTTTTTCGAAGTGGCGAAGCCGATACCGTATATATAGGTAAGACCTGCTTCAACCCTCTTTTCTCTCGGTAAATCTACACCGGCAATACGTGCCATTTGATTTTGTGACCTCCAAAAATTTTTGTGTTTCTTTTTTTCGTTATTCTATATATATTTGCATTTTTCGCCGCGAAAAATTTGGAATGAGTTTTTTCGAATGCGAAAAAATTATTTTCGTTAGCCTTGTCTTTGCTTGTGGCTTTTATCCTTCGAGCAAATGCACATAACCTTGCCTTCTCTTTTGATGATCTTGCAATCCTTGCACATAGGCTTAACAGACGGTCTTACTT
>CAYZWD010000010.1:0-1655 GCA_964482115.1 uncultured Acidiphilium sp.
TCTTTCTAGCGATATTACTTTTGAAGTAACCTACGACGTTGCTCACGTAACTGAAAGTAGCACCATTACTTGGGTTGCAGACGGATACAGATATACCGCTAGATACTGCAAAGTTTGCGGTAAGGCAGTTATTGTAAACGTAACTAGGTATTATTAAAAATAAAAAGCCCTCAACGGCTTAAAAAAAACCGCTTAGCGATAAAAGTTCGCCGAGCGGTTTTTTAATGGGATTCGTTATTAAATTCCGTGTGTTGTTTTTATCGAAAGGCTAGCGGTTTTACGGCTAATATTTTTGTGGCTTGATTAAAGTTTATCCGCTAATAAAAAAGGGTTGTAAAATTTCTAACCACGGTAAAAATTACCAATAAAAACAAGAGTGCGTAAAGATAAATAGCAAAACGCTTAGGGTAGGGCATAATTCTTTTTTGAAAAAACAAATTTACGCTTAGCGTTATTATAATATATAAAAATACGGGCGAAAGCAGCGTAAAATAGGCATGATAATAAAACGCGCCCTTAAAGTTTAGCGTAAAAAAGCAATAAAGCGCGCGCGTTGCCCCGCAAGACGGGCAATGGAATAACGTTTTATCGTGCGAAAAGCCCGCGTATAAATCGTTTTCGAACGGGTTGCTAATTAAAACGTACGCTATAAAAAATATGCACGCGGCGTAAAACGCAATTATTGCCGCGCGCAACCAAAAAAGTTTATCTTTTTGCATAAATAATTTAATTAAACGCCTAAAAACAGCTTAATATAAAACCTTAAATTGCTTAAAAAAGCTTGGTTGTTATGGTCGAACGAGCTATCCGGTGCGGGTTGTTCGGGTGAAGAATCCTCCCAGGACCCCCACGTATCTAGCCAATCTTGAATATCGGAGCTGTTAAGGCTGATAATAACGCCTATAATACCGAAAATTAAGCCTATAGCCGAAGTGATAACGCCGGCAATCGCGTAGCCGCTAGACCGCTTGGTTAAAGCAATTATGCCGCATGCCAGCCCCGCAATAGCTATAATCAACGTAACGTAAGAGCCGCAACAGCATAAAACCACGCTTATTATGCCCAAAACCATAGAGGTTACGCCTAAGCCGTTGCCGCCTTTCTGTTCGGGCAACCCGCCCCCCGTGAAAACGCCGTTTTGGCGGTCGTAGGGGTTTTCGCTTTTATTGTAAGAGCTTTCGTAGCCGCTGCTTTTGGTTTCGGGCGGAATATATCCGTTAGATTTATGCACGTAATAGCCGTTTTCGCTGTAATAACCGTTGCCGTCGTCGTTTTTAGTATCGGTGCTTTCTCTATAGTCGTCGTTTTGCGGAGCTGCAACGTCGTTTTGCGGAGCGCCGTTTTGGTTTTCGTTAGAGCCGCTTTGATAATCGTCTGCACGGTTTTGCGGTTCGTTAACACCGTTCGGGTTTTCAAACGGGTTTTCGTTTAGGGGGGCAGCCGAATAAGGATTGCCCGCAGTTTTGTTTTCGTTATCAAAATCGTTCATAAAACGGATTTCTCCTTAGCTAAAAAATAACTTCGATTAGCCTTAACGCTATTATTAGTTAGAACAAGATTATTTTAGCACAAATTTAATTATAATGCAATGTTTTAAAGGTTCGCGCTATTTTTTTTGCGCAATTTTGTTTTTCGCAAGGGTGCGTTATTTGATT
>CAYZWD010000010.1:1755-13221 GCA_964482115.1 uncultured Acidiphilium sp.
TTCGCGCTATTTTTTTTGCGCAATTTTGTTTTTCGCAAGGGTGCGTTATTTGATTTTTCCGCGCGGAGAGTGCGGTTTTTCGTAAACTTTTTTGGGGCGGTTTTTAATAATTAGAATAATAACTATCGCAGTAACGATAAGCAACCCTGCGCCGAACAGCGCGACGTAAAGCGGGTCGAGCGACTTTAAAAAATATTGTTTAATAGAAAGATTATCGCGTTCTATCGCGCAAACGTAGCGCGAGCAAATAGTGCCGTTTTCGGTTTCGGCGGCTATAAAAATAAGCGCGTCGTCGTAAAAATCGGGTAAGGTAAGCTTTTTTTCGGCAAGCGGGGCGGTTGAGTAATATAAAGTTTTATAGCCCGCGCAAGCTCCGTTTTTAATGCTTTCGGCGGGGATTGCTTCGTCGCCGCGCTCGGCAATAGATTTAAGCCTATTTGTGGCGCGCACGGCTAAAACGTAAAAAGTACCGCTTTTTGCAGCCATATTCCACATAAGCCGCACGTCGCCGTTAAAATAGTTCATAATTTTAACGCTAGTATCGTTTAAAACGGGCAAAGTGCCGTCCGATTCGGGCAAACTCACGGTAAACGTAACGCTGCCGTCTGCATTTTTAGTTATGTTTTCAAAAGCTATACCGCTGTTAGTTCCGTCCGAATAGCTGATATATTCGCGCTCGTCGCCCGAATGCGAGGCTTTAACCCCGAACCGCGTGTAATCGTTGATAACGTCCGCCGCGCGCGTTCCGCTGTCCGTGGGCTTTTCGCCCAGCATCGCGAACGAAAACGTGCCTAGCGGCGAGTTCAGCGCTTGAGCGCCTTTTCTAAAAACGTAAACTTCTTCGCCGTAGGCGTTGCCGTAGTCACGCGTGCCGATTTCGCCGTTTGCGTTGGTGAAAGCGGCTTTTTCGTTTACTCTGTAAATTATAAGCCCGCTGTTAGAAAGCCCGCTGTCGAAAACGCCTTCGCCGATTTTGTTTTCGTTGTTACGCACTTCAGCCATAAAATATTCGCCGCGGTTAAAATATCCCGTGAGTATTATTTTGCACGCCGTAGTGTTTTTGCCTCCCGAACCCGAGCCCGAACCCGAGCCCGTGCCGTTTGCGCTACTGCCTACGGGGTAAAGCGTGTAAGTGCCGTTTTTGTTAACGTAGTTAAAGTTTTCGTAAGTTAACCAGCCCGCCTTCTCGCGCACGTAAGAAAGCGAATATTGCGGAATCGCGCAGTGGCTTGCCATAACGTCGAATTCGCCTACGGAGTCGTAGTCGTCGTTGGTTTTTACCAGCGAATAATAATCGCCTACGCCCAGCGAGTGCATAATTTCGTGCGATAAGAGCCCCGCATCGTATACGGTTTTGTTTTGATAATTAACCTTGCGGGCGGTAAGTTCCGCCGCGCAAATAACGTTATAAGCCGAAATTTTGCTTAGCGCGATATAAACGCTATCAAGGTTTGAATATTCGTTTTTAAGATTTTCGGGAAAGTAATAACCGGCGTAATATCCGCCGTTCACGCTTCCGTCGCCAAAAAACGACGCGGAGTTTAGCGAAATGCTTTTGTGCGACCACAGCAGCTCGCCGTATTCGCTTTTCGTGCCGTTTACGTCGGTTATAAGCGTTAAAGATTGCACCACGCTGCCGTAACTCGAATAAAGTTCAGCGGTTATATCGTAGCGCGCCAGTTCTATAACTTCGCGCAGTAACCGTTGTTCTAAAAGCAAACGTTCGCCGCACGGCACGGCGCCTTCCGCAGAAGATGCAACCGGAACGCCGCTTTCGTTATAATAGCGGTTGTCGTAGCCGAGCTTGTTTATAACCTCGTATTCGTTTTCGCCCGCGAGCCATTTGCCGTAGCGCGGCATATACGTTTCGCGCGGGGAGCTGACTTTATAAACCTTGCCGCCGCCGGCTATAAGCGTGCGCACGTTAACCTTGCCGTTGGTTTGCGCTTTAAAAAACGATTTCACGCTCACGTCAGAGGCGTTATAAGTGTTTTCCAGCGTTTCGTAAAAGTCGTTTTCAAATTGCGCCTCGCCTTTAAACGATACCAAAACGGCAACGTTCGTAAACTGCCCTTCGGTGTAATATTGCTCGCCGGAAGCTTCCGCTTTTTTTATATAACCGCTAGCGTTGCCGTTGTTAAAACTCGCCCCCAAGCCGAAAACCGAGGCAGGGTAAAAAAGAGTGATAAAAGCCAGCGCAAAGCACAGCGCAAGTTTTTTTAATCTCGTTTTATTTTTCGTTGACGCGCGCGTGTGGACAAATGCGTTTTTTACGCTTTTATTGCCCGCGCGGTAAAAATTAAATTTTTTCATGCTTATATTGTAGCATAATCGTTTACAAAAAACATTCAAAATGATATAATTATTTTGAAAAAACCGCAAAAATTTTTTGATTAGGCTAGTGCGGTATTACGGTAGGTGTAATTTATGAATTTTTCTTTATACTACGGCAACGGTTACGATAAGCGCTTAGAACAGCGCGCAAAAACGCTTTACGAACGGTTTACGGCAAGCGAGGGCGCTAAGCCGCAGTTCGTTTTTTCCTCGCCCGGCAGAGCTGAAATTTTGGGCAATCATACCGACCATAACCACGGTAAAGTTATGGTGGCGGCAATAAACTGCGATATCTTGTGCTTTGCCTCGCCCGCAAACGGGAATATCCGTTTATTTTCAGAAGGTTATTCGCCTATCGAGGTCGATTTGAACAACCTTGCCGCCGATAAAAACGAATACGGCACTTCGCGCGCCTTAGTTAAGGGCGTTTGCCACGCTTTAAAAGAACGCGGTTACGAATTCGGCGGGTTTACCGCGTATATGAACTCTGAAATATTCAAGGGTGCGGGCGTTTCGTCATCCGCCGCGTTCGAGGTTTTAATTTGCGAAATAATTAACGTTATATATTTAAACGGCGCGCTTACGCCCGTTCAAAAAGCCGTTGTTTCGCAGTATGCCGAAAACGTTTACTTCGGCAAGCCGTGCGGGCTTTTAGATCAAAGCGGAATCGCGATAGGCTCGCTTTCGCGCTTAGATTTTTTAACCCCCGAACAGCCGCAGATTCGCAAGCTCGTTGCGCCGGACGGCTATACTTTGGTTATAACCAACACGGGCGGCGACCATGCCAAGCTTACCGCGCATTACGCAGCCATTCGCGAAGAAATGCAACAAGTCGCGGCGTATTTCGGCAAGTCGGTTTTGCGCGAAGTTCCTTACGAACAGTTTTTAGATTCGGTTAAAGTTATTAAAAACGAGTTCTCGTCGCGCGCGGTTATGCGTGCAATGCATTTTTATAACGAAAACGCCCGCGTCGAAAAAGCCGAAAAAGCGCTGGATAACGCTAACGTAAGCGAGTTTTTGGGTTGCGTTGCCGCTTCGGGCGAAAGCAGCATGAGCGTTTTACAAAACTGTTACGTTCCCGGTTCAACCGAACAGCCCGTGGCGCTCGCTATCGAATATTCTAAGCTTATAACCAAAAATTCGGTGTTCCGCGTGCACGGCGGCGGGTTTGCCGGCTCGGTTTTGGGCTTCGTTGAAAACGGGGAGCTCGAACTTTACGTTAAAAAGATGGGCGAAGTATTCGGCGACCGCAACGTGTTTAAGGCTGCAGTTCGCCCGATAGGCACGGCGGGCGAAAGCTTATAAGCGGCTTAGGCTTGCACAAGGTTTTTAGCTTTTAGATTTCGGCTTGCGCTCGGTGCTCGGCTTTTAGCTTTTAGATTTCGGCTTGCGTTTTTTAGCTTTTGTAATGAGGAAGGAAGCGTAAACGCCGCGGCGGTTTTTGCCGCCGTTTTCGACAAGCTAATTTAAAAAAACTTAATAAATTTTAAAATATTATCGCCCGTGGGCTTTATCATTATATGCGGAATATCCGCGTTGTGGTATAACCGTCGGGCGGTTTTTGCGTTTTGGCGGGCTTTTTAACGCGGAATAAACGGGGTGGAGTATGAAACGGTTAAATTATCGTTCCGCGCTTAAATATTTATGCGTTTTCGCTTGCTTTTTTTGCTGTTTTAAGGCTATTTCGGGCGTGCCGCTGGGGCTTGCCGCTTTGCCCGCTTTTTTGTTCGAAGGGTTTAATTTTATCGCCGTATTCGTGTTTTTTGCGTTGTCGGCTTTTTCTTCGTTCGGGTTTATAGGCGGGTGCGTTTTATGCCTTTCGGCGGCGTTTTTATGCGGAGTTTATTACGTTTATAAGCGCAAACGGGCGCGCGTGGGGGCGGCGGGGTGTTTATATTCGGCAATAGCGCTCGTTCCGTACGTTTTTTCGCCCGTTTTTTTAGGCACGCTTTACGAAAAACTTATTTATTCGGCGGTTATTACCGCTTGCGCTATACCGCTTAGCGTTTGTGCGGGGGCTGTGTATTTTAAGCGCTTACGCAAAAAACTCAGCGAGGCTGAACTCTGCGCCGCCGCGGTTTGCATTACGGTGCTTTCTTTGGGTTTTATAAACGCTTTTTCGCTTACGGTTTGGCAAGGGCTTGCGCTATTCGCGCTGCTTTCAACGTGTTGCGTTTATAAAAGCCCGCGCGCCTTCGTTTTTGCGTTTATTTTGGCTATTGCTCCGTGCGTTTATAAATTTTCGCTAGAGCCGCTTGCGGAATATTTTATTTATTGCGCGCTTGCCTTGCTTGCGGTTAGGCGTTCTAAGCTGCTTGCGGCTATAAGCGCGTTTTGCTGTTCGGCGTGCTTTATTTGGTTTTCTAGCGGGTTTAATTTGCCCGTCGGCGATTATATTTTGAACTTTTTGCCTTGCGTTTGTTTTTTATTCTTCCCAAAAAAAGCTTACGATAAAATTGCGGCTGCGCTTTGCGCGTTCGACGAAAACGACGTTCTCCGCGAACTTATTAACGACGAGCGCCGCACTTTGGCGGCAAAACTTTATTCGCTTTCCAATGCGTTTTACGGGTTAGAAGATTGCGCTTTGCGCTTAGATAAATATTTAATTACGGGCGATAACGCTAGCGAACTGCTAGCCGAAAAAATTATTCAAGCCGTTTGCGCCGACTGTAAAAAGCGCGCCGATTGTTTGCGTTACGACCGACCCGTCAAGCGCGATTTATTAAAAATGCTCAACCTCGGCACAGAAAAGGGCAGAATAAGCCTTATAGACGTGCCTAAGGATTTTTCGGAATATTGTAGGGCGATTAACGCGATTTTGTACGAGGCGAACAAGGCGCTAGACGAGCTTTTAAAGCAACGCGAGCTTATGCAAGGCGCAAGCGGCGTGCGTTCGCTCGTGAGGGCGCAAGCCGGCGGCGCGGCGGGAGTGCTTAAAAGTTTATCCTACGAACTTTCGGAGCGGGTGTGCTTTAAAAGCAAGCGCGAAAAAACCGTTTTCGACGCACTTTGTTTAAACGGTTTAATACCCGCCGCCGTGGTTTGCGTGGGCGAGGACGAGTTGCACCTTATTTTTACCGATAAAAATGCTGACGTAAAGCTTTCGGAGTGCGTAATTTCGCGCGCGGTCGGTATGGCTATGGGTTTATCCGCCCGCACCGATATCGGCAGAGGAATTGCTTGCACGTATAAGCGCCGCCCTCGGTTCGACGCGGCTTTCGGCGTGGTCGGGCGCAAAAAGGACGGCTCTTTACAAAGCGGCGATACGCACTCGTTGACTAAAATAGGCGAGGGGCGCTTTTTGGTCGCGTTGTGTGACGGCATGGGTAGCGGCGAGTCCGCGCACGAAGGCAGCGTTTTGGCTATCGAACTAGTCGAGGCACTGGCTTCCGCGGGGCTTAACGCAGAGGCTGTTGCCGGCGTTTCAAACGACATGCTTTCGCTGTGTTCTAGCGAGAGTTTTTCAACGCTGGATATGGCGATAATCGACCTATACGCGGGGATTTGCGATTTGCTTAAGGTGGGCGCGGCGTTCGGTTTGGTAATTACGGCGGACGGCGTTAAGGTTATAGAAAACAGCGCGTTGCCTCTCGGTATAATAGAAGAGTTAGCTCCTTCAACTTGCGCTATCGATTTAAGCGGCGGCGAAATTATAGTACTCATGTCGGACGGGGTTACGGACGCGTTTTTTTCAAGCGCCGAAATAGTGGACTTTTTAGAACGTGAAAAATGCGCTAATCCGCAAGGCTTAGCCGAAAAAATTCTAACGCGCGCAATCGAAAATTCAGGCGGCGTTGCCGCCGACGATATGACTTGCTTAGCCGTTAAAATTTATAAAAACGATTGCGCTTAAAATAGTTGAACTTCCGCACTAAAAAACTCACCTAAAACCGCCTTAGAAAAAACCGCTTGCAAAAAAAAGCTCGGTTTAAAAAAAAGTTTTAAAAAAAGCGTCATAAACGGCTTGATTTTTGCTTTTTTCGGGTGTAACATGCGGGTGGCGTTTGGTAAAGGGGGTAGGTGTATATTAAAAAAGAAAATGCGTATTATTACCGCGCTTCGGTAATGGCGTTAAAAAAATCGGTTAACGGTGCGCTGTCCGCGCCGAAGTTTTTAACCGATTGCTTTTTTATAAGTAGTAGTGATGGTAGAAACCAAAATAGCGGAAATTCTTGCAAAATACAACGCGATGATTGCGGTAATAGCAATTCTTGCTAACGCGTTGCTGTTCGTTTTAAAAAAGAAAGCGGCGCTTCCGCGCAGACTTAATTCGGTTATGCCGTTCGTTGCGGCAATAGTTTTAAGCTTTTGCATATATCCTTTTATGGGTGTAGCGGTTGAAGAAATAGCTAAAAACGCGATAACGGCGGGCGGGCTGGCCTCGGTTTTATATTCGGTAACGGGCGGGTATTATTCGGAAGAAAAAGAAGATTTAAAAAAACTTTTGGGCGTATTGCTTAAAAATATCGTTTCCGAAGATAAAATAGACGGCGTTATCGCAGATTTTTTCGAGGGAACTAACGATTGTTTCGGCGAAAACAGCGAAAGCCTTATTACCGTAAAAATAAGCGACCTTATCAAAAAAAATCTTTGCGACGAAGCCGACGAAGAGCGAGTTAAACTTGTAACCACTATATTCGTGCAAGCGTGGCACAAGCTTAAAGCTCAAACTAAAAACGCTTAGCCGCGGTGCGCGCGACAAATATAAAAAAGGCGACGCGACAAATATAAAAAAGCGGCGCGGAGAATATAAAAAAGGCGACGCGACAAATATAAAAAAGCGGCGCGGCGAATATAAAAAATGCCGCGCTTGTTTTAAAAATCTTAATATTTTAATTGCATATCGCACCGTCTTATGGTATACTGTTAGCGTAGCGTTACCGTAAGCTCGGTGTGTTTTTTGCATGCGCAAAAAATTAAAAAGTGCCCCTATAAGCCCGTTAACGCATATTTCATTTAATTTTGCGGGTGTTTTTTTATTTTTTATGTACCCCACGGAGGGATTAAAATGTATAAATTAAAAATTGGCAGAAGCGTTGCTTTTAACGAAAATTTTTCGTCTAGTTTAAAAGCCGCCGAAAACGCGGGGCTGCAGTCGTTTGATTTTGACCTTTGTAATTACGGGTATAACGAAAAAAATGCGCTTGCGCTTTTATCCGCGATAGACGTCGGTATCGAAGAAATTAAAAAAACTCCGCTATATTTTAACGGCGTGCATATACCCTACGGCGATTTTTGGGATTATTCCGCGCTAGACGATGCCGTTAGAAAAAAAGCCGTGGAATATACGAAGAAAATATTTGAAAAAATAAATCCGTTAAAGCCGCGCTGCTATATATTGCACGGCAGTTTCGAGCCGATTGCCGATAGCGACCGCTCGGCTAAGCTTGCGCAACTTAAAAAATCGCTTTTAGAGCTTTTGCCGCATACGTCCGCGCTTATTTGCGTTGAGGATTTGCCTAGAACTTGCCTTTTAAACACTTCTAGCGAAATCTTAGCGTTGCTTAGCGAATGCGAAGGCGTTTGCGTTTGTTTAGATAGCAATCATTTCTTGCGCGAAACGCCCGAAAACGCGGTGTTGGCGCTTGGCGGCGCTATAAAAACCACGCATATTTCAGATTACGATTTCGTAGACGAACGCCATTGGCTTCCTAAAAACGGCAAAATCAATTGGAACGCGTTTATCGGCGCACTAGAATCTACGGGGTATAACGGCGTTTTCAATTACGAGGTAGGCACGGCTTCAGCCGAACAAATCAAGCAAAACGCAACCGAAATTTTTGCCGATTATAACGCGCAAAAAAGCGAATAACAAGGGCGAATAATAAGGGCAATAATTCTTTTTTAACGCAGATTCTAATTTTTACGCAAAAAAACGGCAACTATTAGATTATAAAAACGGAGGTGAAACGCTCGTTAAAATGAAAATGAACAAGGTCGTTAACAACACAATAATGCTATATATAATGAGCGTTGCGAAATTAATATTTCCGCTGCTCACTTTGCCGTATTTAACGCGCGTTTTATCTGAAGAGACTTACGGTTTCGTTTCGTACGTGCAAAGCTGCATGTCTTATATGCAGATTATAATCGATTTCGGGTTTATTTTATCCGCCGTTAAAGATATAGTTAACGCAAAAGGAGATAACGACAAAATAGGCGTTGTAGTAGGCACTACTTTTTGCGCTAAAATTTTGCTAGCGGTTTTTGCGGCTGTGGTGCTTGCCGTTATGTGCGCCGCTATACCCCTTTTGCGCACTAATATAATTTTCGTTGCGCTTAGCTTTATTGCCGTTGCGGTCAACTTATTTTTGGCTGATTTTTTGTTCCGCGGAATAGAAAAAATGCACTTTATAACGGTTATTTACGTTATATCTAAATTCGTTTCAACCGCGCTTACTTTTATTTTGGTAAAAAACGACGGCTCGCTAATGCTTATACCGCTGCTCGATATCGCGGCTAATCTAATTTCTGCGGCTATATCGTTCGGTATAATAATCAAACTCAAAATAAAAGTGCGGTTCGGCGGCTTTAAAATGTGCTTCACTATGATAAAAGATTCGTTTACATATTTTTTATCTAGCGTGGCAACCACCGCATTTTCGGCGCTAAACACGCTTTTAATAGGTATTTACGTATCCGATTTAACGCAAGTAGCTTACTGGAGCGTGTGCATGCGTATAATTTCGGCAATACAAGGGCTGTATGCTCCGCTTTGTAACAGCATTTATCCGCACATGATATTAAAAAAAGACTTAAAAGTTATCCACACAGTTATGGCTATTTTTATGCCTATAGTTATTATCGGTTGCGCGGCTTGCTTCTTCTTTGCTAAATTTGCGTTGCTCGTGGTAGGCGGTGAAAAATACGTTGCCGCGTATTCGCTGTTTAGGTGGCTTATTCCCATATTGTTTTTCAGCTTTCCCGCACAAATTTACGGTTGGCCTGCTCTCGGCGCTATCGGTAAGGTTAAACAAACCACGGCTTCTACCGTTTTCGCCGCGGTTTTGCAAGTGGTAGGGCTATTCGCGCTTATACTCACGGGTCAGTTCAACCTTATAAATCTAGCCGTGTTGCGCGGCGTTACCGAATGCGCGCTTATGGCGGTAAGAACGTTTATCGTTTATAAAAACAAGGCGAGTTTTAACGGTTCCGTTTGCGAGGAAATAAAATGAATAATTATATAAAAACCTTATATTTGCTTTGGCAACTGAATTTGCCTATAATTAAAAACACGGCCTTGTTTAGGTCGTTTAACGGGCAATATAACGATAACCCTAAATACGTTTGCGATAAGCTGCATAAAATTATGCCCGACTTAAAAATTTATTGGGCTATCGGCGACGGTGAAGAGCAAACCTTCCCTAAGTATGCAAAAACCGTGCGAATCGATACCAAAGAATATTTAAAGCTCGCGGCGCGGGCGCAAGTGGTGGTTGATAATTACGCGGGCTGCCGCACTTATTTTTTAGATAAAACTAATTTATTAAAGCGCTTTACGTGCAAGCTTTTAAGCCGAAAAAGGGCAGGGCAATTTAATTTATCCACGTGGCACGGCACTCCGCTTAAACATATTTCGCTAGACGAGCCGCGTTTTAAAAACGCAAAATTCAAAAAAGCGTACGTGTGTGCTGATTACGTGGTGGCGGGCAACGAATTTACGGCGCGCGCCTATAAAACGGCGCTTGGGCTTAGTGAAAATCAAATTTTAACGTGCGGAACGCCCCGCAACGACTTTCTTTTTAGCTTAGGTAACTCAAGTGTAACGAGTGCAATCGATGCCGCAAATAACGGCGATAGCGAAAATAACGCGTATAAGCTTAGCCTAAAAAAAAGGTTGGGCTTGCCTATCGATAAAAAAATAGCGTTATACGCCCCTACGTTTAGGCTTAACGTTGAAAACAGCGGATTAAATCAAATAAGGCAAATGCGCTTATCCGATTTGTTCGCGGCGCTTAATAAAAAATTAGGCGGAGAATGGGCGTTCGTTTTCAGAAGTCATAATTTGGTTATGAACGAAATAAAAAACGGCGGTTGCGTTATAGATTCCAGAATAATAAACGGCAACGCTTTTGACGATATGGCTGAATATTTAGCTTGCGCAGACGTACTTATCACCGATTATTCAAGCTCTATGTTCGATTTTGCCGTTATCGGCAAGCCGTGCTTTTTATTTTGCCACGATTTATACGATTATAAAAATTCGGAGCGCGGGTTTTATATGGATACGGATAGTTTGCCGTTTTTAATCGCGCAAAGTTTTGAAGAGCTTTTAGTTAGCATAGCTAATTATAACGCGGTAGATTATTCAAACGCTATCGCTACTATGCAAAAAACGCTTGGAAACGCCGAAAAGGGCACGGCGGCAAAAGAACTTGCAGAACTTATAGCCTCGCGCATAAAAAGCGTTTAAAGGCGCTTAAAAGCGTTTGTAAACGGCTAAAAACACGCTTTACTACGAAAAAAGCGTAAAAGTCGCAAAAGCGTAAAAAGTAAAAAGTAAAAAGAAAAAAGTAAAAAGGCGTAACGGCTAGTTTTTTCGTTTAGTAATTTTGCGGTTTACCGCATTTTTGCTAAACGACAACCGATTTTCGTTATTAATTGAGCTAGCAAAACGCATTTTTTATAAAAAAGGGTTAGAGCATGGCTAGCAGTAAAGAGTATTTAGATTTTATTTTGGGGCAAATAAGCGGCGTTAACGTTACTTATAAAAAAATGATTGGCGAATATTTATTGTATGCAAACGGCGTTTTGTTCGGCGGCGTTTACGACGACAGATTGCTTATTAAACCCACTAAAAAAGCAACCGAACTGTTTGCAAACGCCGAATACGCCGTTCCGTACGAGGGCGCAAAACCTATGATTTTATGTACCTTTATCGACGACGGCGAGCGGTTAACACAATTAATTTCGGCAGTAACCGAAGAATAAACCGAATAACGAAAAAGCGGCGAACCAGGTTCGCCGTTTTTTTTGCCTTACATATGATATCATATGCAATTTGTTTATTCCTTGCCGAGCGGGAATAAAGAAATTAGTGAACGAAAATAGGAAAAAATAGCAATCGTGGATAGCACAAAAATAGCAACCGAGAATAATAAAAACTATTTTTTCCGCGCGGTAAAACCGATA
>CAYZWD010000011.1:0-2510 GCA_964482115.1 uncultured Acidiphilium sp.
GCGTAACACTACGCTACGCAACGCCACGTAGCGTTACGCGACGTTAATCGTTTTTTCCGCTTTTTTAAGCGAGTTCTTAAGCGCGATTTTTAGCGCGTTATTTCGAATAAACAACCTTACCGCCGCGAACGGTCATAATAACGGAGAAGTCGTTTTTATCTAAAACCGCAAAATCTGCGCGCTTGCCAACTTCTATTCCGCCGCGTTCATTATATACGCCGAGATTTTTTGCGGGGTTTTTAGACGCAAAATCGCACGCGTCGCAAATGCTAACGCCGCATTTTTGAACCATATTTTTAACGGCGTTATTCATGGTTAAAACGCTACCTGCCAAAGTTCCGTCTTCTAAACGAGCCTCGCCGCCCTTAACGTAAACGGTTTGCCCGCCTAGTTCGCTAACGCAATCGCCCATATTTTTAGCGCGCATAGCGTCCGTAATGCAAACGACTTTATCGTGCGGCTTATTTTTTATTAAAAGCTTAAGCGCGGGCACGCAAACGTGAATGGTGTCGGCTATTATTTCGCAAGCGAGCTCGTCAAGCAACAGCCCCGCGCCTACAACGCCAACGCCTCTATGCGTAAACGGACTTTGAGCGTTATAAGTATGCGTTATCGACTTAGCGCCGTTTTCGCACGCGGCAACAACTTGCTCGTAAGCGGCGGAGGTATGCCCTACGCTCGCGTTAACACCAAGCGCCGAAAGGTGTTTAGTAAGCGCTGAATTTTCATCACACTCGGGGGCTAACGTTACTACTTTAATATTGCCGCCGCTAACCTTGTTAAACTCGTCGAATTCGGCAACGGAGGGGGTAAGAATATATTCGTGCGGCTGAGCGCCCGCCTTTGCAACGTTTATGAACGGACCTTCTAAATGAACGCCTAAAATTTCGGCACCGTCGCTCGGATTTAACTTTTTATACTCGTTTACCGCAGCCAAGCTTTTGTTAACGTTTTCTTTACTTTGCGTCATGGTAGTTGCCAAAAACGCGGTAGTCCCCTCTCCCGCGACCGATTTGGCAATGGTAGAAAGCGCGTCGATCGTTCCATCCATCGCGTCTGAACCGGCAGCGCCGTGAATGTGCTCGTCGATAAACCCGGGTAAAACCACGGCGTTCTCGGGCAAAGAAATCAATTCGCTAGCGCAAGAAGAGCAACCGTCGCAAACGCTTTCGCCAATTTTAGTAATAACTCCGTTTTCAAAACAAAGCGAGGTTTTTACCAACCCCTTGCCGTCAACGTAAATTTCGCAATTTTTAAAGCCTTTCATCTTTTTACCTCAAAAAGTTTTTTATTTTTTATAATGATAGTATACCACAAAATTTAAAAAACGAGAAACGCTTTTTTAAAAAATAACGCTAGGAGCTTTGCACAAAAAGAATCGTTTTGGGCATAAAAGACAACTAAGCCCGCACACCTGCCGTTAAAGAGGTGTACTGAATTATGTTTTAACCACAACTTACGCCTAAAAACGCGTTTCTTTTTAAGCACGTTTTTCAAATATTATAAAATCACCGTTTAAAGAACTTGCTTTTTTAACAATTTCGGCATATAATCAAAAGCGAAATGGCAGAACTTTTATTGGATACGCTGTTAGACAGCTTAAAAATTTTTATATTCGTTTTCGCCGTAAATTTTGTTTTTTCGTTTTTAGAAGAAAAAATAGCGCAAACCGCCCCTAAAAAACGGCTTTTGGCAGTGCCTCTCGGCGCGGCGCTGGGGCTTTTGCCTCAATGTTCGTTTTCGGTTATAGCGTGCGATAATTATTCGAAACGCAAAATTTCGGCGGGCACTTTAATAGCGGTTTTTATTGCTACGAGCGACGAAGCTATTCCCGTTATTTTGGCTGAGCCAAGCAAACGGCTTGCCTTAATTTGTTTGTTAATTAGCAAATTTGTAATCGCCGTAGTTTTCGGTTATTCGTTCGACGCGCTGTTTTCAAAAAAATCAAACCGCGACGCTTACACCGAAACGGGAGTTTTCAATTCTAATAACCGAGAGCTCGATACTTGCCCTACCTGCAAATACTCTAGCGCGAACCGCAACCGAAACGGCTACGAAAACGCCAACAAAGATTGCAACCGAGGCGACTATAAAAACGCATTCTTGCACGAACACTTTTTGCACCCGCTGGAACATTCGCTAAAAACTTTTATCGCGGCGCTTTTAATAAACCTTGCATTCGCTTTAATCATTTATTTCGTAACCGAAAAAAGACTTACCGAGTTTTTGCAAAGCGCAAAATTTTTTACACCCGCCGCGGCGGCTTTAATCGGACTTATACCAAACTGCTCGTCGTCCGTGCTAATTTCTAAACTTTACGTTTCGGGCTCTATTTCATTCGGAGCGTGCTTAAGCGGTCTATCGGCAAACGCGGGGCTTGGATTATTCTTTTTGTTTAAAACGCAAAAGAATTTAAAAGGCTCGCTTTTTATAGCGGCTTACGTAATTATAATTTCTATCGTTTGCGGCTACGCCTTCTCGTTAATATCCGGATTTTAATAAAAAACATA
>CAYZWD010000011.1:2520-12885 GCA_964482115.1 uncultured Acidiphilium sp.
AACGCGTAAAATTACTTTGTTTAAAAGCGATTTTGCGCGTTTTTACGTGTTACGTAATTTTTTTTATTTATTCATTAAAATGTTTATAAGTTTAATTGCATCGTCTAAAGTTTCACGATTTTCGCTAGCTCCTTTGATGATTAAACTACCCGCGCCGTGAGCTATTGCTACGGTAAGCGGCGCAACTTCCATAACGGGCTTAGCACCGCTTTTAATTTCAAGCTTTACGACTTTTTCAACGTAAGGCTCTATAGTGTTAAGCGCGTGTTCGCTAAGTGCCCAACGGGTGGTTTTATGCAAATTAGCAGAGTATTTTTTGCTAAACGTTTTTACCATACCGTTGAACTTTTCGAAGAAACGTTTTAACCCGTCCGACGGGTTAACTTTTGCGTGCTCTACGAGTTTATCGAACTGCTCGCAGTAGGGCGCAAAAAACTTTTCGATCACGTCAGAGAAAAGTTTATCTTTCGAGGGATAGTAGTAATAAAACAACCCCACCTCGCAATCGACGTTTTGAACGATACTCCTAACGCTCGTTCCCTCGTAACCGTTTTCTAAAAACAGCTTCGTGGCGGATTCTAAGAACTTATTTTTAGTGCCGCCGGGATACTTCGGTCTTCTTGCCATTATTCATTTGTACCTCACTTTTTTTTGAAACTACGCCTTGCCGCATCGTTTCGTAAATATTCTAGCACATCTTTGCCCGACTGTCAAACGAAACAGCTAGTCGTTTTACTCTAATTCTTTCATTTTTTACGCCGCGGCGGCTATATCAGCAACGAAATCGAAAATAGTTTTTTCACTAACGGAACAAGCGCAAACCGCGCCGACCTCACCTGCTTTTACATTATTTTTATAAACGATAAGCTTTCCTACTACCGCTCCGGCGCTAAGCGGCGCGCCAATTTTATTATCGGGGATAAAATCGATTTTCACCTCGTCGCTCACGTTCTTTTTGCCGAACACGCAAAAGTCTTTTTCGGGCAGAATTTCGACCATAGAAGGTTTTCCGCCCTTTACTTCGACCTTGATTTCGAGCGGCACGGTTTTATCTAGAACGGTTTTGCAAACGTAATTTGCAAAACCGTAATCGAACATAGAACTTACGTCTTTAAACCTAGTTTTTCCGTCCGCCTCTTTTATTACCACGGATATAAGCCGCATAGCTCCGCGCTTTGCCGTCGCCGCCAAACAAAACCCCGATTCTACAGTATAACCCGTTTTTCCGCCGTCGCACCCACTATAAAATTTAACTAGTTTGTTAGTGTTCGTAAGCGTGGTTTTCCGCCCTGCGGAATGTTCTATTTCGTCTAAATATATCGTGCTGTATTTAAAATAATCGGCGCGGGTTATAAGCGAGCGTAACATTTTAGCAACGTCTTCAGCGCAAGAATACTGCGTGGGTTTCATAAGTCCGGTAACGTTTGAAAACAGCGTGTCGCTAAGCCCCATTTTTTGCGCGCGGTTATTCATAGCCTCGCACGCAGCTTGCTCGCTACCGTAAAGCCGTTCAGCCAAAGCTACGCACGCGTCGTTAGCGGAAGCCACCACGACGGATTTAATAAGGTCGCTAACGGAATACTCTCCACCTTCTTCTAAGAACACTTGCGAGCCACCCATACCGCTCGCGTTTTTGCTGACGATAACCTTTTCGCCTAAATCCAGCTCGCCTTTTTCAACGCTTTCAAAGGCTAAATCTAAAAGCATAATTTTCGTCATCGAAGCAATAGGCAAACGCTTTTTAGGGTTCTTGCTAAATATTACGGCACCGCTTTCAGCCTCTATCAAGCAAGCGCTTTCAGCCGCAACGTCAACTGCAAAATTTTGCGTATCGGCACTCGCCTTTAAAATTACGTCTGGCGTAATCGCAAGCAAAAATAAAGATAATAAAAGGAGTTTTAAATATTTTTTCATTTTACCGCCTCGTGCTTTTGTTTTATGAAAACAGTATTTGCAAAAGCAAAAAAATTATTCTTTATATAAAAAACAAAAAAGCAAAAAGTTTATTAAAAATACACCCCGAACGGTGAAATTACTAAAAATAGCATAAGCTCTTCGTATAAAACGGCAACGGCACAAATTAACAAACCTACCGCAAAATACCCTAGCGTTACGCCAAAATAATAATTCAAATTACAATCACGCCGCTCTTTATAATAAGCTATAGACGCGGCTGAAATAAATACGACCGCCCCAACCCGCAGCACGCACGACGGCAAAAGCGCAAGAACGTAAATAAGCACGCCCGCAAGCGACAACGCGTTAAAAAACGCGTTTAACGCCGCTCCCAGCACTAGCGAAATATAAGCGATAAGCAACAAATGCAAAGGCACCAGCCAAACAACTATTCCGCTTAGCGCAACTATTATTAAAACGCCGCTAACGGCGAAAAGCTTACCGAAAAAATATGAAACAGCGCCTTGGTCTTGCGAAAAAACATTTTGCAAAAAAGCGCTTGCGCTTTCGCAAAGCCATTCGTTATCGCTACCCCGCGCGATTGCAAACCCGCAAACGAAAAGCACACCGAATACGCACCCGCAAATTATAATATAAACGGCACGTTCTTTAACGACGTTTACGGCGCGATTTATAAAAAGCGGCATAAAAAAACTCCCGTAAGCATTTTATGAGAGTTTTTATTTTTTATGCCACTAAAGTAGCCTATTGCAAGTTGTTAATTTTGCGTTTCAGACTATTATTTCAGACTATTGTTTCAGACTATTAACAATTACGCTTTTAACAAATTACCCAACGGCAAGCATTTTATCGATTGCGATGGCGTAACCGCGCGTTGCGTCGTTTAAAAACACATGCGTTACCGCACCGATTATTTTACCGTTTTGCACGATAGGACTACCGCTCATTCCCTGCACTATACCGCCGGCAATTTCTATAAGGCGCTCGTCCGTAATTTTAATAACCATATTTTTATTGTTTTTATCGTTTTTATCGACCTTAACTATGCTGACGGAATACATGCTCGGCTCTAAACCGTTTAATGTTGCGTATATTTCCGCGCCGCCTACTTCCGGCTGCGAAACCGCGAGTTTTTTACGCGAATCGTAAACGCTTTTTTCACCGAATCTACCTATTAGCCCGCCGGCAATTTCTATAAGGCGCTCGTCCGTAATTTTAATAACCATATTTTTATTGTTTTTATCGTTTTTATCGACCTTAACTATGCTGACGGAATACATGCTCGGCTCTAAACCGTTTAATGTTGCGTATATTTCCGCGCCGCCTACTTCCGGCTGCGAAACCGCGAGTTTTTTACGCGAATCGTAAACGCTTTTTTCACCGAATCTACCTATTAGCCCTATCGCCGAATTTTGCAAAACCACGCCGAGTTTTTGTTCCCTTAAAATGCTGCCTTTAAGTTCGCCAGCTCTGCCGCGTTCACCCTTTTCAATACCCGTAATAACGCATTTATAGCAATAACCGCCGCTAACGCCCAACAGATTGTTATATTAGTCGGTTATCGGGTGCCCGAGCGAGTAAAAATCACCGTCCGCTTTAACAAACGTAACCGTGCCCAAGCCGGACAAATAATCACGCACGAGCACGCCGATTTTATATTTACCGCTAATATCTTTTGCGGGATAAAGGTTACAAATTCGTTTTTTACCGTCGGAGAGCACCTCGGCGACCATTCCGCCGCCCGAGTAAGCGGACAACGCGCCGTCGATATCGGCGGCAACCGTAATTTTTTTACCGTCTAACGACAAAATAACGTCGCCCGCCTTAATGCCCGCTTGTTTTGCGGGCAGAAACACGTCGTTTTCGCCTATAACTTCGGCAAGCCCAACCACGTGTGCGCCCTCGCCCTCCAAGTCAAATCCAAGCGGAAAACCGCCCAAATACACGTAATCATCAACCGCCGCTTCAGCCTTAATTAGCGGAGCGGTGCAAAAAACGCACGCAACGACCGTAAAAAGTGCAAAAAGCTTTTTTAACTTTAACCTCATAATCCCCCTGACCGTCAAGTGGTATTATGAGTAAGATAAAAAAGCTTTATGTAAAGTTGCGCCAAATAATTGGCTAAATTTGCAAATAGAGCTGCAAAATACTAATCGAAAAGTTTTACGACGGTTTTAGTTTTTCTGCTTTGTTCAGCGGCGTAGCAAATCAAATGGCTCATTATAGAATCGCTTAAATCGGTAATAGAAACCGAGGGTTGTTCGCCGCCGAAATATCTGACCAGTTCGTACATAATAACGTAATCGCCGCCGGCGTGCCCGCCGTATTGAACTTGTTTACTTTGCACTATTTCGCCGTTTACGTCGATAACTTGCGTTATGGGGCGATAATGCCCCGCGCTACGGTCGAAAAGCTCTAGCTTAAAACAGCCCTCGCCAACCGTGCCGCAAATTTCGCCCTTAGAACCCACTATATGTAAAAATCTAGTTCCCTTGCACGAGCCGCCAACCATAGTGAAGGTAGCCACCGAACCGTTTTCGAATTCGATATTTACGGTTTGCCTATCGGTAATATCGCCGCCGCTATCGTAAGCGCATCTGCCGTAATTAGAAGTTTTAAGGTATTCGGCTTTTTCGGCTTTAGTAATTTCTTCTATGGGCTTGCCCATGCCCAGCCAAGTTTGAAAAGGCATAGAGTCGTATTCCAAATGAACCTTTTGCGCCGAATAATAACAACTTTCGTTATGCGGGCAATTATAGCAAAATTCGGTTGCACCCTCGGGCGCGTTTTTCTTCACGAACCACGAGCGACTGCCGAAACTAGAAACGTATTTAGGGCGAGTTTTATTGTTGAGCCAGCAAATCAAATCCATATCGTGGCACGACTTAGCCAGCAAAAACGATGAGCCGCACTGCGATTCTTTGCTCCACTTCCCGCGAACGTACGAATCGAGATAGTGCGCCATCCAAACGTGCTCGTCGAATTCCATAGAAAAAATTTCGCCGATAACGCCGTCGTTAATAAGTGTTTTAATTTTTTTAAAAAACGGTGCGTAACGCAAAACATGGCACACGGCAACCTTGATTTTTTTACTTTTAGCGATATCCCAAAGTTCTAAAAGTTCTTGCTTGCACGAGGTTATAGGCTTTTCGAGCTGAACGTTATAGCCCGCGAGCATAAGTTTTTTACACGTTACGTAGTGCGCCTCGTCCATAGTTGCGTCGATAACGAAATCGCATTCGATTTTATCCTTTAAAAAATCGTCGATCTGCGTGTATCTACGGCTTTTATCTATGGAATATCTATCCCCTGCGAAGTTCAAATGCACCTCGTCCGGGTCGACGACGGCTACGATTTCAAGCTCGTTCGTGCAATCTAGCGAGTAATCCGAATAAACGCACCCTCTGTTGCCCGCGCCAACGAGCGCCGCTTTCATTTTTTTCATAGCAATCTCCTAATCGTAATAAACGAAAACGCAAAAATTAAACCTCTCTTTCAAAAAAGCCTTCTAAAGAAACGGGATTTTTGCCTAACGCAGGCTGCTTACCAAGCAGCACCTTAACTACCGCGCGTTGCGACGAATCCGTTGCCGAAAACGCGTTTACGTATTCTTTTAAATAGGGCATATCGAACAGTTTATACGGATCGCCGAACGAAACGCAAACGAAACGTTTATGTCCTAACGCGTAAGCCCGCCATAAAACCATAATTACGTCCCACCCGAAACGCAGCGTGCCGCCATGATAATTTTTACTGCTTATATTGCAACATAAAACTACCATATCGTAACAGCCGATAATTTCTTTAACCTTGTAATGCGACGGATTTTCTAAAATATCGCAAGCCACGCCGTAACGTTCGAACTCTTTTTTCATTGGCATGAATTCTTCGCCCGTGCGGGCGTAAGGGTTTTGCATAACCAACAAAAGAACCTTACTGCCCTTTGGCAAGTTTGCGGGTACGGCTTCGTTTTGGTTGCGAACGATTTTAATACTTTTATCGGCGATAGCCTGAGCCACACCGCTAAAACTTTCGCTTTCGGTTATAGTTTTTTCGCGCTCTCGGTTATTATTTTCAAACAACCGCACGCTCTTTTTTAAAGCTATAACTCTGCTAGCCGCGTCGTAAAGCCGCGACTTTTCAAGCGTTCCGTTATTAATCGCATTAATAATTTCTTCAAAATCGGAAGGCTCCGGGAACAATATCATATCGCCGCCGGCACGCAAAAAATCTACGCCCAAAAGCTTAACGTTTTTGCAACTAGCCGAAATGCCGACCATACTCATCGCGTCTGAAACGATAAGCCCGTCGAACCCTAGTTCGCCTTTAAGCAGTTCGGTCATAAGGCTGTAGCTTACGCCGGCGGGCGGAGCGCCCAAAACCCCGTCCGATTTTTTTTCGAACGCGGGCAAAGCAATGTGCCCAACCATAACCGAGTGAACGCCCGCTTTAAAACACTCTTTATAAACTTTACCGTAAGTATTAAGCCATTGTTCGCGGCTTAAATTATTAACACCCGTGCAAAAATGCGAATTGCGCTCGTCCACCCCTTGACCGGGGAAATGCTTTGCGCACGCCGCCATATTGCCGTTTTCTTGCAAGCCTTTAACGTAAGCCGAGGCTATTTTTATAACTTGCTCCGGGCTATCCGAAATAGCGCGAACGTTGCATTCGGGGCTTCTGAAATTATAATTGATATCCACCACGGGCGAAAACGTCCAGTGAACGCCGTTTTTGCGACAAATTTCACCCGTTACCTTACCCGCGCGATAAATAAGCTCTTCATCGTCCGCCGCGCCCCACGCCATAGGATAAGGCAAATAGCCCGAACCCTTAATAGCAGTTTCGGGTCCGTATTCGATATCCGAAGCAACAATTACCGGCAGTTTCGCATATTTATTTACCATGTTAGTATAAAGCTCTATTTTTTCGGGGCTCATAGCGGTTAAAAATATTCCGCCCGGCTTTATTTTCGATATTATTTTTTCAACCTCGCAAGGATCGTCTTTATCGTAAATATCGTAACATAAAACCTGCCCTACGACGTCCTCTAAGCTTAATTCGTTCAATAATTCGTCTAACTCGCGGTTTAAGTTTACTACGATTTCGTTCCACGTATTAGGCTTTAACACGGGGATAGCGGGCGAATAACCGTAATATATATCCCTACGATAACAGTTATTGTTAGGATCGGTAGAAATAGAACACATATGCTCTAACTCGCCCGTGTAATAAACGTAGATTTTAACGTATTTATAGCCTTGTTCTTGCAGCGATTTATAATAATCTTTATCCGCGCGCGGGTTTGCGTAAACGTATAAATAATCTGAATTGAAGTCTATTTTTCTGTAATACGCGCTTTCGTCGCTTTCGTCTAAAAGGGGTATTTCGGTTTCGCTAGCCTTAACCGAACTCCACCCTATGCGCGACTTACCCGCGTATTTGTTTACTTCGCTCCAGTCTGCGCCGTAACGCTCTATTTCGCCCTCACGCATGGGCTCTTGCGCGTAAACTTCGTAAGTATACTCGCCGCATTCTTCGCCGTAACGCGCGGCTAAAGTAACGGTGTAAACGCCTACGTTTTCACACGTAAACTCTCCGTTTTTCACCTCTACTTCCGCGTCTGCATACGCCACGGAAACGCTAATTTTCGCTTCGCTTTGCGAACATATCGGGTTGATTTTTACTATATCGCCCGCCGAAACAAGCGGTGAATAATCCGCGCTGAGCGAAAAACTAGTTCCGTTAACGGCAATTTCTGTAACGGCGGTTTTTATTTGATAATCGCCGGTTACCACCTTATAAGTAACGATATACCCGCGCGTATCGCGTGCGATAAAACTGCCCATTGCGGTTTGCACGTAGCCGCCGTTTTTATCGGCAACGTCGTAATACACGTCTAAAACGTTGCCATCCTCGTCGGTTACGAGCGGTTTTTCAAGCGTAACGCTTTCGCCTATGTTAACGGTAATTTTTTCTTTTACGGTAAAGCCGTAAATTTCAACCGTTTCGCTAGGGGTAGTCGGTGCGCAAGCCGCCGCTACCGAGGCAAAAAGCGAAAGCACCGCGATAAGCGTTAAAATAACTAATGCAGATTTTCTTTTAGTTTTCACTTTACGAAACCTCCATTCTGATATCGTCTATATACATCAATCTTTCGTAAACGTCGCCGTCGTAGGTTATTTCTAAATAACCGGTATTAGCAAAACAATTTTCTTCGCGCGCGCCGACGTTAAGCTCTTCAACCGTAAACGAAACGGTCGTCCACTTGCCCGGCGTAAGCTTAACTTGCTTTTGAAAATACGTTCCGCCTACTAACTCCGGCCCGATCATGATAAAATATATCGAAGTTATAGCGCCGTCGCTCGGAGTAAACACGTCGAAACACAATTTATCGGTGTTTTTATACGCGCCCCAGCGCACTAAGCTTGCAAGTGATTTATCTATAATGAACCCCGGCCAGCTAACGTTTGCTGCACTGTCCTTAGGAGCTATTACTTGTAAAACACCGCCCCTACCCTCAGCTGAAAAGTCGTTAACTATTGAAAGTTTAGGTCTTACGGCGCCGTCCGTCCAATCTTGATGCAAAAGTTTTTGCAATTGCCACGTTTTATCGAACGAGCAAATTTCGTTTTCTTCGAGCGTCATTACAAGTTTTTCTACTTCTTGCGTAACTTTGTGCAATCTTAAATCGTCTAAATAGAACACTTCGTCGCTCGCGCCGCGCTCAAATTTGATTTTTATGCCCGAAACGGCGCGTTTTTCGCCGACGAGCGGTATATATCCGCGCTCTACGCCGTAGGTTATGCGCGTCCATTGTTCGGGCGCTAAATCGAACCATTCGTCTACGCCGTCTCCGGACGGAAACACGGGGCACAACGCGATGCGCGCCGCGCTCGTTTGCTCGTTATACACCTCTAAAGTTACGTAGCCTATTCTTGAAAAATCGCCATAGTCTAACCCTTTAGCCTCTAAATTGAGCGACTGATATAAATACGGTTCGCCCGGCTTATAGGGGTTTGAAATTACGGTAACCTTTGCGCTAGCTTCACCCTCTTTTACTTTGGTAAGGTCAACGTTAAACAGCTCGGTTCTGCCTAGCACGCCGTTGCTTTGCAACGTATCTAGATCCTTTTGGTTATCAAACGCGTTTAGCGTTATTGAGGTTTGCTCTTTAACGGGGGCGGGTTGTTCGCCGCAGCCCGCAAAGGCGCACCCCGCGGCGGTTAACGCCGCAAGGCAAATTACGCAAGGTTTTTTTATTATTCGTTTTAATTTTAAAATTTTCATATCGTCACCCCGCAAACGCTATGCTTGCTATTGCAAGGCTAACCTCTTCGGATGTATTTACGTTTATACGTATTTGCTCAACCAAGCCGCTAGCCGTGCCTAAAGCGGACGAGTCTATTTCGATAACGTTTAATCCGTTTTTGATAACTCCGCTATACGCCATGTTGTAATCGCTTCCGCATTTACCGATAATTTCTATTTCTAAATCGGTTAAACTTTCGGAATACAAAGTCATGGTTACCTTAGAAACGTCGGAATTAAGTTTCATTTCGCTCGTATCGATTTTTAACGTCAACTGCGTTTTTCCGTCCGGATTGGCAAAAGTTAAACCTAAAACGGTTTCGCCGTCTATTTCCGTAATTTGTTTTTGACTTTCGTCTTTACCGGTTACGAACGAAACTACGTCGTTTAGTTCAGCCGCCCCGAACGACGCGCTTCTGTTACCTAAATCGAGCGCTATTTCGTAGCTGCCGTTTGCGTTTTCCGCCGTAGCGCGGAACACGTTTTGGTCGTTATCGAGCGGAACGTTTACGGTATAAAGCGTAAGCTCGCCGCTAGGCTCGCCAACCAAAACTTCACCGTCGTAGGTAAGTACGGTATCTTGCGGAGCGGATATCGTAAGCTTTCCGTTGCCGCCGACTATTTCAAATTTTTCTATAACAGCGCCCGTGTTAGCCGCCGCAACCAACAAGCTTGCCAGCGTTTCACGCGATTTTTCAAAGTAATTTACTAAATTATCGCGATAGCGAACGCGCGTGCCCGAATATAAATCTCTGTTTAACAGTTTATATATCGCGTCGAAATCGGCGTCGTTATATACAACGCCGCGCTTTTGCGCGTTTTGTTTATAATATCCTTCTAACGCGTAAAGCAAATCGTAATCTTCTATGCCGTCGCAAATAGATTCTAATCTAACCGTAGTAACGGGACCGTATATTCCATATTGTCTGCCAGGATACGTTAAATATCCGTCGCCGTTAGCCGTAGGAAAGTGCGCGGCTAAACCGTAATAATCTTGTAGAGGAATATCGTCGTTGGGTTTTTGCAACGTTCTGTAAGAATATAACGTGGTTTCCCAATAAAGCGTACCCTCTACGTTATATTCGTAATTCATCCAACCGATCAAACGCGAACTCAATAACGCATCCTCTATATGAT
>CAYZWD010000012.1:0-12592 GCA_964482115.1 uncultured Acidiphilium sp.
GGGTTGAGATGAAAGGTTACTTAATCCGCAAACGCGAACTCCGGAAACTCGCGCTTGAAAAGGAAGATAACTTTCATTGACAAATGTGGGGGTATAACCCCTGCGACTAACCAACCGTATAACGGGGTAGTATGGTCATCTGCTTAACACACAGCGCAGATGATTTTTTTATTGCTCTTCGGTTGACACGCACGGCAAAGTTGTAGGCTTTAGCGTTAAAAAATCAAAAAAGCCATTGCGCAAGCCTAAAAAAGTTAGTATAAAACGGAGGTTTTTAAAAAATGGCAGGTCAGAAAATCAGAATTAAATTAGCTGCTTACGACCACGAAATGGTTGATCAAGCAACCGAACGCATTATCGAGGCAATGAAGAAAGCGGGCGCTAAAATCAGCGGTCCTATTCCTCTGCCCACCGAAAAAGAAGTAGTTACCATACTTCGTTCGCCGCACAAATATAAAGACAGCCGCGAACAATTCGAAATCAGAACTTATAAAAGACTTATCGACATTTATTCGACTAACGCAAAGATTTTGGACAGTATCCATCTTCCCGCGGGCGTTGACGTAAAAATAAAACTGTAATAAAATACGGAGGGTGAACTTTATCTATGAATAAAGCAATCATTGGCAGAAAGTTAGGCATGACGCAGATCTTTTCCGCAGACGGAAAAGTAATCCCCGTCACTGTAGTCGAAGCGGGCCCGTGCCCCGTCGTTCAAATCAAAACTGTTGAACGCGACGGTTATTCCGCTTTGAAGCTCGGGTTTATGAAGGTAAACGAGAAAGCACTCAACAAACCCGAAATCGGTCAGTTTAAAAAGGCCGGCGTAGAACCCCAAAAATACCTCAAAGAATTCAGGGTAGACAATGCGGGTGAATACGAGGTAGGCAACGTTCTTACCGTTGAAAAATTCGCTCAAGGCGACAAAGTAGACGTAGTAGGCATCACCAAAGGTCATGGTTTCAGCGGTGTTATTAAGCGTTGGAATCATCACAGACTTAAAGAAACTCACGGCGTAGGCCCCGTTCACAGAGAAGTTGGTTCTATGGGCGCAAACAGCTCGCCTTCTAGGGTTTTCAAGAACAAACGCATGCCCGGTCAATACGGTAACGAAAGAGTAACTATTCAGAACCTCGAAATCGTTAAAGTGGACGCAGCGAGAAGCGTGCTTTTAATTAAAGGCGCTATACCCGGCCCGAAGGGCGGAGTCGTTTGCATCAGCGACAGCGTGAAATAAGGAGTGTTAAGGATATGGCAAACGTAAAAGTATATAACATGCAAAATAAAGAAACGGGCGCTATCGAGTTAAACGACGCGTTGTTTCAAATGGAATATAACGTTCCGCTTATTCACCAAGCGGTCGTAACCCGTCTTGCAAACGAAAGACAGGGCACTAAAAGCACTCTTACCAGAAGCGAAGTTCGCGGCGGCGGCAGAAAGCCTTTCCGTCAGAAGGGCACCGGTAACGCTCGTGAAGGTTCTATAAGAGCGCCTCAGTTCATCAAGGGCGGCGTAGTATTCGCGCCTAAGTCGAGGGATTTTTCAAAGAAGATGAACGTAACCGCCAAAAGAACGGCTATGTTCTCGGCTTTATCTAAAAAGCTTGCGGACGGCGAGTTCTTCGTTATCGACGAAGTTGCCGTAAACGAAGGCAAAACCAAAGAAATGGTTGCTTTCTTAAAGGCTTTCGGCTTTGAAAAAACCGTATTGCTCGTTATGTGCAATTCGGACGAAAAGGTTATTAAAGCTGCAAGAAACCTCGAAAAACTTCAAACTATCCCCGTTCAACAGCTTAACACCTACGACGTAGTTAAAAACAGCGTAGTAGTTCTTGCGAAGGGTTCGGTTGAAAAATTGCAGGAGGTCTACGGAGAATAATGGAAGCGAGAGATATTATTAAAAGACCTATACTTACCGAAAAAAGCTACGCGGGCATCGAAAACAAAAGATACGTTTTCGAAGTTGCTAAATCCGCTAACAAAACCGAGATTAAATCCGCTGTAGAAAAGATATTCGAAGTAAAGGTAGATTGGGTTCACACCGTTAATTGCGACGGCAAGCTTAAAAGAATGGGCAGAAGCGAAGGCTTTACCCCCGACTATAAGAAAGCCATCGTTCAACTTAAAAAAGACAGCAAGGCTATCGCCTTCTTCGAGTCGCTGTCCTAATTTCGGAGGAAGAGTATAATGGGTATTAAAAGATATAAACCTACTTCGCCGGCGCGCCGTTTAATGACGGTTAGCACTTTCGAAGAGATAACCTGCACTAAGCCCGAAAGATCCTTGCTCGAGGATCAAAGACATACGGGCGGAAGAAACGCTAACGGCAGAATAACCGTTCGCCATCACGGCGGCGGCAATAAGAGAAAATACCGTATAATCGATTTCAAAAGAAATAAGGACGGTGTTCCCGCTATCGTTAAAACCATCGAATACGACCCCAACAGAACCGCAAACATCGCGCTTTTACAATATGCCGACGGCGAAAAGAGATATATCGTCGCTCCTATCGGCTTAGTCGTAGGCGATAAAGTTTTAAGCGGCAAGGGTGCGGATATTAAGGTAGGCAACGCGCTTGCTATCGAAGATATCCCCGTAGGTACGATGATTCACAACATAGAGCTTCAACCCGGCAAGGGCGGTCAAATCGCAAGAGCCGCGGGTATGAGTGCTCAGCTTATGGCTAAAGAGGGCGTTTACGCTCAAGTAAAAATGCCTAGCGGCGAAATGCGCCTTATTTCGATAAAGTGCAAAGCCACTATCGGTCAGGTAGGCAACCTCGATAACGAAATTATCAGGGTTGGTAAAGCCGGTAAAACCAGACATATGGGTATTAGACCTACCGTCCGCGGTTCCGTTATGAACCCGTGCGATCACCCGCACGGCGGCGGCGAGGGCAAATCGCCCGTAGGCAGACCGGGCCCCGTTACCCCGTGGGGTAAGCCCGCTCTCGGCTACAAGACCAGAAAGAAGAAGAACAGAACGAACAGGTTCATTTTGAAAAGGGTGAACTAAGGAGGACGCTGAGGTATGAGCAGAAGTATAAAGAAAGGCCCCTACGTGCAAGCTAAATTACTTGCAAGGGTTGAAAAAATGAATGCCGATAACAAGAAATCGGTTCTTAAAACTTGGTCGAGAGCGTCAACGATCTTCCCCCAAATGGTAGGTCACACGATCGCCGTTTACGACGGAAGGAAGCACGTTCCCGTGTACGTAACCGAAGATATGGTAGGTTGCAAGCTTGGCGAGTTCGTTCCCACCAGAACGTTTAAAGGGCACGCCGGTTCAAAAACCACGGGCTAAGCAGGAGGGTAATTAAAATGGCCGGAAACACTAAGAAGAAAGCTAAAAGAATTGAAGAAAATAAGGATAGACGTCCTAAAGCGGTTGCTAAATACGTTAGAATTTCGCCGTATAAGGTAAGAGTAGTTCTCGACCTTATCAGAAACAGAAGCGTTGACGACGCCGTTGCTATTTTGGAAAACACCTCGAAAGCCGGTGCAGAACCTATCAAAAAGGTAGTTGAGTCTGCCGCCGCTAACGCCGAGCATAACCTTAATATGAACAGAAGCGACCTTAAGGTTGCAGTTTGCTATGCAGATATGGGCCCCACTCTTAAAAGAATGCAACCCGTAAGCAAAGGCAGAGGCTACAGAATCTTAAAGAGAACGAGCCACATAACCGTCGTTTTAGACGCGGCTAAGTGAGCAGGAGGACGAAATGGGACAGAAAGTTAATCCGCACGGAGTAAGAGTCGGCGTAATTAAAAACTGGGATACTCAGTGGTTCGCCAACAAGAAGAATTTCGGTGCTAACGTTAAAGAAGACTACGAAATCAGAAAGTTTATTAAAAAGCAATATTACGCCGCAGCCGTAACTACCATCGGTATAGAGCGCGCGGCTAACAGAATTTCGGTAACCGTTCATACGGCTCGCCCGGGCGTGCTTATCGGCAAAGCGGGCAGCGAAATAGAGGTTATCAAAAACAGCCTTGCCAAACTTACCGGCGGCAAGCAAGTAGCGGTTAATATCGTAGAGGTTAAAAAACCCGATTGCGACGCGCAACTTATCGCCGAATCCATCGCAGGTCAGCTCGAAAAGCGCGCGTCTTTCAGAAGATGCATGAAGCAAGCTATCGGCAGAGCTATGCGCATGGGCGTTAAGGGTGTTAAGGTAATGGTAAGCGGCCGTTTAGACGGCGCCGAAATAGCTCGTTGCGAGCAATATCACGAAGGTTCTATACCTCTGCAAACGCTCCGTGCCGATATCGATTATGGCTTTAGCGAAGCGCACACCACCTTTGGCGTAATCGGCATAAAGGTATGGGTATATAACGGCGAAGTTCTCGGTAAACGAAACGAAGGAGGCAAAGCGTAATTATGTTAATGCCTAAAAGAGTTAAAAGAAGAAAGGTTCAGCGCGGCAGAATGAAAGGCAGAGCCAACAAGGGTAACGTAATCGCTTACGGCGAATACGGCCTCGTTGCGGAAACCTGCGCTTGGGTAACCTCTAACCAAATAGAGGCAGCCCGTGTCGCTATGACGAGATTTATAAAACGTGGCGGTCAGGTATGGATTGATATCTTCCCCCACAAACCAATAACGCAAAAACCTGCCGAAACCCGAATGGGCAGCGGTAAAGGTAACGTAGAATACTGGGTTGCCGTAGTTAAACCCGGAAGAGTCCTTTTTGAAATAGCCGGCGTAGCCGAGGAAGACGCACGCGAGGCGCTCCGTCTTGCCTCTCATAAGCTACCCTGCAAGTGCAAAATTGCCAAAAAGGAGCAAAACAAAGAAATTGCTGAAGGCGGTGAAGGCTAATGAAAGCGAAAGAAATTCACGATATGACGAACGAAGAGCTCGCTAATAAGCTCGTAAGCCTCAAGGAAGAGCTGTTTAACCTTCGGTTCCGTCACGCGACCGGTCAACTTGAAAATCCTAACGTTCTTGCCGTCGTTCGCAAGGACATAGCCAGGGTAAAAACCGTGATTCGCGAACGCGAGCTTAAGGCTAACTGAGGAGGTTGTATACAATGGAAAGAAATCTCAGAAAAGAAAGAGTAGGGCTGGTTTGCTCGGATAAGATGGACAAGACCGTAGTAGTCGCCATCGAAGAAAAGAGCAAACACCCCCTCTATAAAAAGACGATAACCAAAACGGTTAAATTCAAAGCGCACGACGAAAATAACGAGTGCGGCGTAGGCGATAAAGTCAGAATAGTAGAAACGAGAAAACTCTCGAAAGACAAAAACTGGCGCGTTGCCGAAATAATAGAAAAGGCTAAGTAAGGGAGGTAGTTATATGATTCAGGCGCAAACGAGATTAACGGCTGCAGATAACTCCGGCGCGAAAGAGCTTATGTGCATCAAAGTGCTAGGCGGCTCGTTCCGTAAATGGGGCAATATCGGCGACGTAATAGTTGCAAGTGTAAAAACGGCTACTCCCGGCGGCGCGGTTAAAAAAGGCGACGTCGTTAAAGCCGTAATAGTTAGATCGACCAGCGGCTTACGTCGTCCGGACGGCACGCACATTAAGTTCGACGATAACGCCGCAGTTATCATCGACGCACAAAAGCAACCCAAAGGCACGCGTATCTTTGGGCCGGTTGCAAGAGAGCTTCGTGAAAAAGACTACATGAAGATTATCTCTCTCGCCCCCGAAGTGTTATAAGGAGTGGCTATCATGAAGATTAAGAAGAACGATAACGTCCTCATTCTTACCGGAAAGGACAGCGGCAAAACCGGCAAGGTATTGCGTGCTCTCCCCGCGGATAACAAGATCGTCGTGGACGGCATAAACGTACAAAAAAAGCACAGAAAAGCTCGTTCCGCTAAGGAAACCTCGGGTATCGTTGAGCAAGCCGGCGCAATCGACGCCAGCAACGCTTTAGTAATTTGCCCCGCTTGCGGTAAAGCCGCCAGGGTCGGTTACTCTATCGAAAACGGCAAAAAGGTTAGAGTTTGCGGAAAGTGCAAAGCCGTGTTAGACGTTAAGGAAGTTAAGGCAGACGATAAAAAGGCTGCTAAAAAAACTACCAAAACGGCAAAGGCAAAAGCCGATAAGGCGGAAAAGCCCGCTAAAAAGGCTACTAAAAAATCTAAAGTAGAAGAAGCATAACGGAGGACTTCAAAAGTGGCAGAAAAAATTCAGGTTGCTAAAGAAACTGCAACCGATTCTAAGTATGTTAGCAGGGTGAGAACGAAATACGCTCAAGAAGTCGTACCGTATCTTATCAAGCACTTTAACTATAAAAACGTAAACCAAGTTCCCAAGCTGGTAAAAATAACCATTAACGGCGGCTTGGGCGACGTTAAGGATAACGCGAAAAGCGTGCAACTCGTTCAACAAGAGTTAACCCAAATAGCCGGTCAAAAGCCCGTGCTTACCACCGCTAAAAAGTCGGTTGCAAACTTCAAGGTAAGGCAAGGCATGAACGTAGGCGTAAAGGTAACCCTTCGCGGCAACAGAATGTACGACTTTTTCGATAAGCTAGTATCCGTTGCTCTTCCCAGAGTAAGAGACTTTAAGGGTGTTCCTTCTAAGTCGTTCGACGGGAGAGGCAACTACGCCATGGGTGTTAAGGAACAACTTATATTCCCCGAAATTCAATACGATCAGGTTGAAAAAATCAGAGGGTTCGATATTTGTTTCGTAACGACCGCCAAAACCGACGAAGAGGCAAGGGAGCTTCTTCGCGCGCTCGGCATGCCCTTTAAAGCAGAGTAAGGAGATAAACGGATATGGCTAAAAAAGCAATGATAAATAAACAGCAGAAAGCGGCAAAGTTTTCTACTAGAGCGTATACCAGATGCAGCATTTGCGGCAGACCGCACGCGGTTTTGCGCAAATACGGAATTTGCAGAATTTGCTTCAGAAATCTCGCCTACAAAGGTCAGATTCCCGGGGTTAAAAAGGCTAGCTGGTGAGGAGGTAAAAAGACATGACGGATCCTATTGCTGATATGCTCACCCGCATCAGAAACGCGTTGGTGGCAAAACACGACGAAGTAGAAGTTCCTACTTCTAACATGAAAAAAGAAATAGCGAAAATTCTTTTAAACGAAGGTTATATTAAAGCGTTCGACTTGGTTGGCGATAACGGCGAAACCATTAAAATAACGCTTAAATACGGACCTAAGGGCGAAAGAGTAATCGCCGGACTTAAAAGAATTTCTAAACCCGGCTTAAGAGTATACGCCGGCAGCGAAGAGCTACCCAAGGTATTAGGCGGTTTAGGAATAGCTATCATTTCTACGCCCAAGGGCGTAATGACCGACAAGGAAGCGAGAAAGCAACGCCACGGCGGCGAAGTGCTCGCTTACGTCTGGTAAGGAGGTACGGTTTAATATGTCACGTATAGGTAGAGAACCGGTAACGATCCCCGCAGGCGTTACTGTCGACGTAAAAGATAATGAATTTACCGTCAAAGGTCCGCACGGCACGCTTACGCAGGCTAAAGACCCGCGCATTGCCATCGCCGTTGACGGCGGAGTAGCTCACGTTACCCGCGCAAACGACGAAGCAGACGTTCGCGCTAAGCACGGTTTATACAGAGTTTTATTGAACAACATGGTAATCGGCGTAACCAACGGCTTTGAAAAAGGCTTAGTAGTTAACGGCGTAGGCTGGAAGGTTCAAATGCAAGGCAACAAGCTCGTTTTAAACGTAGGCTTTTCGCACCCCGTCGAATTCGTAGCGCCCGAGGGCGTTACCCTTTCGTGCCCCTCTCAAACCGAGATAACCGTTAAGGGTATCGATAAGGTTGCGGTAGGGCAAACGGCGGCTAACATTCGCCAAATAAGAGTACCCGAGCCTTATCACGCATACGGTATTCGTTATAAAGACGAGGTTATCGTACGCAAGGAAGGCAAGACCGCCGGTAAATAATAGGAGATACTTAGTATGATTTCGAAAATAAATAAAAATCAAGACAGAAAGAAAAGACATAGCAGAGTACGCCTTAAAATTTCCGGAACCGCGGCATGCCCCAGGCTTTGCGTTTACAGAAGCTTGAACAACATTTACGCTCAGATAATCGACGACGACAAAGCGGTAACCTTAGTTGCTTGCTCGACCGTTGAAAAAGAGGTAATGAAACTCGTTGAAGGAAAAACCAAGAAAGACGCCGCAAAAATCGTAGGCATCGAGCTTGGCAAAAAGGCAGTTTCCAAAGGAATCGAGGAAGTCGTTTTCGACAGAGGCGGTTATCTTTATACCGGCAGAGTAGCGTCTTTAGCGGACGGAGCAAGAGAAGCCGGGCTTAAATTCTAAGGAGGTAATCAATAATGGCAAGAGAAAACAACAGACCTCAAAAACGTCAAGAAGAAAAAGACGGGCTTATTAAAAAGACTATTTGCGTAAACCGCGTAACCAAAGTAGTTAAGGGCGGGCGCAAAATGCGTTTTGCCGCTTTGGTAGTAGTTGGCGACGGCGCCGGCAGAGTAGGTTGCGGCATGGGCAAGGCGAACGAAGTTCCCGAAGCTTTAGATAAAGCAACCACTCAAGCTAAAAAGAACATGAAACCCATTTCGCTACTAGGCAACACTATTCCTCACGAGGTAGTTGCCAAATACGGTAGGGGTTCGGTAATCATGCTCCCCGCCGAAGAAGGTACCGGCGTTATAGCCGGCGGCCCCGTTCGTGCGGTTATGGAAGCGGTAGGCATTACTAATATCAGAACTAAATCTCATGGAACCAACAACCCCATCAACATGGTAAAAGCGGTTCTTTGCGGTCTTAACAGCCTTAAGACTGCCGAACAGGTTGCCGCGCTTCGCGGAAAAACCGTTGAAGAGATCTTGGGTTAAGGAGGGCGCTTAAATGGCTAACGAAAAAATCGTAAAAGTAACTCTCGTTAAAAGCACCTCGGGCAGACTAAAAAACCAACAAGCGACAATCGCCGCTTTAGGTCTTCATAAAATCGGTCAAGCCAAAGAATTTAAAGACAGCGTAACGCTCCGCGGCATGCTGGCAAAAGTTTCGCACCTTGTTAAGGTCGAAGAGAACTAAGCTTAAGGAAGGTCATAAAATGAGAATAGATACGTTACAGCCTGCCGAAGGCGCCAGAACCTCTAAAAAGAGGCTGGGCAGAGGTATAGGCTCCGGGCTCGGCAAAACGAGCGCGAAAGGTCATAAAGGTCAGTGGGCAAGAAGCGGCGGCGGCGTTCGCCCCGGTTTCGAAGGCGGTCAAATGCCGTTAACCCGTAGAGTTCCCAAAAGAGGTTTTAACAACCACTTCAGAAAGGTTTACGCAATCGTAAACCTCGCTCAGCTCGAAAATTTCGAAGCGGGCGCGGTAGTCGATTTCGAAACGCTTTACTGCGCGGGGCTCATTAAAGAGGTAAAAAACGCGGCGGGGCTTAAAGTGCTCGGCGACGGCGAACTGACGAAAGCACTTACCGTTAAGGCGGCAAAGTTCTCTGCAAGCGCGAAGGCTGCTATCGAAAAAGCAGGCGGCACTTGCGAGGAAATCTAAGTTTTAACGGAGGGTGAAAGATGTTTGAAACATTAAAAAATGCTTTCAAAGTAAAAGAAATAAGAGTTAAAATCTGGTGGACGCTGCTTTTTCTCTTATTATACAGATTGGGATGCTATATTCCCGTACCCGGCATCGGCAGTCAGCTTATAAGCGATTCTGATTTAAGCAAGCTTAACTACTTGTCGATAATGTCGATGATGTCGGGTGGATCGCTCGCCAACGGAACATGGTTTGCTATGGGTATCAGCCCGTACATCAACTCCTCCATTATAATACAATTATTAACGGTTGCGATCCCCGCGCTCGAAACAATGTCAAAATCGGGCGAGGACGGCAGACGCAAAATCAACAACATTACCAGAATAGTGGCTATCGTACTTGCCATTATTCAATCGGTAGGTATTTTACTTAACTACGGCGGCAACTTAGTAGAAACCACTAGCGGTGCTACTTCGCTTGCGGATATGCTCGGCGGTCAAGCTTGGCTTGCTTATATCGTAGCTATTATATTCTACGCGTCGGGTACTGCCGTAACTATGTGGATAGGCGAAAGAATTACCGATTACGGCGTATGCAACGGCGTTTCGATGCTTATCTTTATCGGTATTATCTCTAGCGCGGGGCTTTACGTCGTAGAAACGATAAGAGCTATAGCTATGTCTTCGGGCGACGCGTCGCTTACTAAGTTCTGGCAAATGGTCGGCTATCTCGTAGCGATTATAATCGTTTTCGGTTGCATCGTTTTAGTAGAGCTTGCCGAAAGAAAAATCCCCGTTCAATACGCTAAGCAAGTTAAGGGCAGAAAGATGTACGGCGGTCAATCCACCGTTATCCCCATAAAGGTTAACGCAAACGGCGTTATGCCGCTAATCTTCGCGTTTTCGCTTTTATCTTTCCCCGAATTGCTAATAACCATTTTTTCGGGCAGTAACTCTTCGTTTTTAGTTTGGTGGCAAACCTATTTGGGTAGCAACAGCTGGTTATATATGGTAATACTTTGCTTGCTCATTTTAGGCTTCTCGTATTTCTATACGACCATTCAGTTCAACCCCGAAGAAATTTCAAGAAGCATTCAACAAAACGGCGGCTTTATCCCCGGATACAGACCGGGCAAGCCCACCACCGATTATTTAAAGAGGGTTTCTAACAGAATAACGCTGTTCGGCGCAATTTATCTTGCAATAATGGCGCTTATTCCTTCGATAGTGTTCCGCATTATCGATCCTTCCTCTTCTTCGGTGTTCACCGCTACGGGAATGTTGGTTGCGGTTTCGGTTGCGCTTGAATTTAACACCGCGCTCGAATCGCAGCTTATGATGAAGAACTATAAAGGCTTTTTAAAGTAAGCCGATAAAAGCTTAAAGCTTTTAAATCACGCTTTATCCGCAAAGCCCTTAAACGGGCTTTGCGAAAGAAGCGGCTTACTCGGAGGTAAGTATGAAAATCGTTTTGCTCGGCGCGCCGGGCGCGGGCAAAGGCACTCAAGCCGAAAAGCTCGTGCAAGAATATAAAGTCGCGCATATTTCAACGGGCGATATTTTCAGAAAAAACATTAAAGAACGCACCGAAATCGGGTTAATAGCTAAGTCTTACATAGATCAAGGCAAATTAGTTCCGGACGAGGTAACGGTTAAAATCGTTGAAAACCGCCTTAAAGAGGACGACGTTAAAAACGGCTTTTTGCTAGACGGGTTTCCCCGCAACGTAGATCAAGCCGTCGCGCTGGACGGGTTTGCGGATATCGATTACGTTATAAACGTAGACGTTCCGCTAGACAAGTTGTTAAAGCGCATAACGGGCAGAAGGGTTTGCCCCAAATGTTCTGCTTCGTACCACGTTGATTTTTTAAACGGTTCTAACGTTTGCAAGTGCGGCGAAACGCTAATTCAGCGTGCCGACGATAACGAGCAAACGGTTAAATCGCGAATTGACGTATATACCGAACAAACCGCTCCGCTTATCGAATATTACGAAAAGTGCGGTAAGCTTATAACGGTAAACGGCGATCAGGGCGTAAACGAGGTTTTTGCCGAAATTACGGCAAAGCTTAACTAAAATGATAACCATAAAAAACAAAGAAGAACTGGAGAAAATGCGGGTTGCCTGCCGCATTACTCGCGACGCACTCGATTTAATAGGCGAGCGTTTGCGCGAGGGAATGACGACGAAAGAACTCGACAAAATTGCTTACGATTACATCACCGGTTGTGGTGCACGCCCCAATTTTTTAGGGCTTTACGGTTTTCCGGGCAGCGTTTGCGTGTCTATAGACGAGCAAGTAGTGCACGGCATACCGTCGAATAGGGTGATTAAAGAGGGCGAAATAGTAAGCGTCGATTGCGGAGCGTTTATAAACGGCTACAACGGCGACGCGGCTAGGAGCTTTTACGTAGGTAAGATCGATCCTGAAAAAAAGCGTTTGATAGAAGTTACCAAACAATGCTTTTTCGAGGGGATAAAAGGAATTTGCGTGGGTAGCGCGATAGGCGATATAGGCTATCAGGTGCAAACCTATGCTGAGTCAAACGGATTTTCGGTAGTAAGGGAAATGGTCGGCCACGGAATAGGCAAACGCCTACATGAAGACCCTGAAGTTCCCAACTTCGGAAGGAAGGGCACGGGTATTCGCTTACGCGAGGGAATGACTATTGCGGTAGAACCTATGATAAACATGGGCGTCTGCGAAGTGGATATCGACGGCTGGAAATGCGTCACGCGGGACGGGAAACCTTCCGCTCATTACGAAAACACGATAGCGATAACCGCTAACGGCGTAGAAATTCTTACCCTTTAATAATTCGGAGGTATTTTTAGTGTCGAAAGAAGACGTAATCGAAACAGAGGGCGTGATAGTAGAAGCATTGCCCAACGCGACATTTAAGGTCAAATTATCTAACGGACATATAATAACGGCATATATTTCGGGCAAGTTAAGATTAAACAATATTAAGATTATTCCCGGCGACGGGGTTAAGCTCGAAATGAGCCCTTACGATTTAACCAAGGGAAGAATCGTTTGGCGTAGCAAAAATTAAGCGCCGCGCTTAAAAATTTATCGGAGGAATATAATTATGAAAGTAAGACCGTCTGTTAAGCCTATGTGCAAGGATTGCAAGAT
>CAYZWD010000013.1:0-12084 GCA_964482115.1 uncultured Acidiphilium sp.
ATGTTATACTATATAAAGTAAAGATAAAAATATTTAAGTCGTGCGGCGGCAAGTCGCGCTAGGTCGCATGGCGGCAAGCCGTGGGGCGGCAAAGCGCGCTAGGTTGTATGGCGCGCGTAAGGAGAAAAAAAATTATGTCGTTTATTAAAAGCTTATTCCGTTTAAATATAGAATGGAGCGACGATACCCGCAATACGATGGTTTACAAATATCCGTTTAAAAACAGCGGAAGAGAGGTAAACGATAAAAGCTCGCTTACCGTACGCGAATCGCAGGTGGCGTTGTTCGTGTATAAGGGTAAAATCGCAGAGGTTTTCGAGCCCGGTCTTTACGAGCTTAAAACCGATATTTTGCCCATTTTAACCAAGCTTGCCTCGTGGAAATACGCGTTTGAAACGCCCATCACGCTAGACGTATATTTCGTTAACACGAAACAGTTCACGAATATCAAGTGGGGCACGCAAAACCCGTTTATGATGCGCGATCCCGAATTCGGGGTTATCCGCGTGCGCGGGTTCGGCTCGTTCGCTTACCGCGTAACGGACGCCCCCGTTTTTATGACCGAGCTTTTCGGCACGAATTCGTCGTTTAGAACCGAAGATATTCAAGAATATTTAAAAGGAATGCTCGTTTCCGCCCTTACGGACGCCGTTGGCGAAAGCAAGCTTTCCGCTTTAGATTTAGCGGGTAACACCTTAGAGTTTCAATCCGCCGTTAAGCAAAAAGTTCAACAAACCTTTAACGATATCGGTCTTGAAATGACCAACCTCGTTATAGAAAACATGTCCGTTCCCTCCGAGGTCGAAAAAGCGCTGGACGAACGTTCGCGCTTGGGTATTTTGTGCGGCGCTACGGATACTATGATGAAAGTAGCCGCGGCAGAGGCGCTTAAAGAATCGGCAAAAAACCCCGGAATGGGCGGCGCGTTTATGGGCGCGGGCGTAGGCTTGGGCGCGGGCGCGGGGATGGGGTCCGTGTTTGCGGACGCGTTTAAACAAAGCGAAAAATCCGCTCAACCCCAAAATAACCAAAATAACGAAAGTGCGCACGCGGCTACGGCTTCTTCGGTAGCATGCTCCGCGTGCGGTAGCAAAGTGGCGGCGGGCAGTAAGTTTTGCCCCGAATGCGGCACAAAAATGCCCGTTAAAAAGTTTTGCAGTCAATGCGGCGCGCAAGTAAGCGAAACGGCTAAGTTTTGCCCCGAATGCGGCAACAAGTTATAATTAAGTTACAATTAAGCCGTAATTAATTCGGGCAACTCCTAATTAAAAACACTTTAAAAAGCAAAACCGCTTGGATTTTTAAAAAAAAGCATAAAATAACTAAAAAAAGAAAATTATATTAGAACGGCACTAAAAACCGAGTTAATAAAAACAAATTAAAATAAATTTAAAAAGCCGCTTTTGCGGTAGGAGAAAAGTTTTATGGAAAAACAATTAATCACTAAAGACACTCTTATTTCAGACGTAGTAAACCTCAACCCCGATTCGGTAAGAATTTTGCAAAGCTACGGCATGCACTGCTTGGGTTGCGCCTTCGCTCATATGGAAACCGTTGAACAAGCCGTTTCCGCTCACGGTGCGGAGCTCGATAAGCTTTTAGAAGAACTCAACGATTATTAAGCCGTTTGCCGTTTATTGGGCAATTATAATTTTAAGTAAATAAGCGGAGGGGATAGTTTTGCTTGACGAAAACGACGTTTTCGGTGATGGCGCAGATTTAAGCGGCGCTGAAAAAGATAATATAAAAACCGATGGCGTTCGGCACGGCTCCGCGTTTATAAAATGCGAGCGTTGCGGCGGCAATATGCTGTTCGATCCGCAAACGCAGTCGCTTAAGTGCGAGCGCTGCGGCTTTATCGAAAGTTTTGAAAAGGACGCGCGCGTTAACGAGCAAGATATAGAAAAGGGCTTTAAAGAGGCGGAACGATGGGACGGAGAAGCTACCGTATTCCGTTGCGAAAGTTGCGGTGCGCAAGTCGTTTTAAAAAAAGGCGAAGTTGCCGCAGCATGTCCGTTTTGTTCAACGCCGCACGTCGTCGAAAGCAACGAGCTGCCCGGCATTAAGCCGCAAGCGGTTTACCCGTTCGCGCTTACTAAACAAAACGCGCTTGAAAAAGCTAAAAAGTGGGCGCGGTCTAAGCTTTTTGCTCCGTCTAAATTCAAAAAGAACTTACAACGCGGGCAAATAAGCGGGGTTTATCAGCCGTGTTTTACTTTCGATAGCGATACCGTTTCGCAATATTACGGCAGAGTAGGTAAGCGCCGCACCCGCACGGTAAAAACCAAAAACGGCGTTCGCACCGAAAGTTATATCGCGTGGCGCAACGTTTCGGGTACTTATAACGAGCTGTTCGACGACATATTCGTTTCTTGCGGAAAAATGCCGCAAGACGAGCTTGAAAAGCTTTTGCCTTATCGCATAGAAACGCTTTGCGTTTACGAGCCGAAGTTGTTGTCCGGTTATTCGGCGTCGCACTATTCGCGTGATTTATCCGCTTGCTGGCACGACGCGAAAACCGTTATGGATAAACAGATTCGCAGTGAGATATTAAGAAAATATTCGTGCGACGAAGTCGATTATTTAAACGTTTCTACCGTTCATAACGCCGTAACCTATAAATACGTGCTTTTGCCCGTTTATTACAGCAATTTCGTTTATCGCAAAAAACAGTATCCCGTAACCGTAAACGGTAACACTGGCAAGGTATACGGTAAAACCCCCGTTTCGCCTTGGCGCGTTTTAACTGCGGTTGTAATAGCGCTCGCCGTATTTTTCGGGTTGTTCTTGCTTGCCGATTGCTCTTCGAGCGCAGAAAATTCCGATTACGGTTATTACGCGGCGGGCGGGCAAAACGTTTGCGCTTGCGAATATTTAGAACCATAAATTTTTCGCGGTTGAAAGTTTTTTAAGCCGAAAAATTTTTAAGCGGCAAGTTTTTTAAGCCGAAAGATTTACGGTCGAAATCGGCGGAGAGGCTAGCGTAAACCGTTAAATTTACGGTTTAATAAAGCAAAAAAAAAGCCTTTGCGGTTTGAACGGCTCAATTTTCTAACGGCTAAACGTGCCGATTTGTAAAACCGCGGCAAAAATTATTGACAATATCGGCGTTTTAAGTTAAAATTTAAGTAATGAAAAATGCGATTTGAATAATAAAAAATTAAAATCGATATTAACCTTTAAGGAGTAAATAATGAAAAACCTTTTTAACAAAATAGCGGCGGCGATTTTAATAGTCGCCACACTTTGCTTTTGCACCTCGTGCAAGGTCATTAAAGACGGCAGCGAAATTCATCGCATAAAAATAACCGTTTCGCTTTACGATTCGGACGGCGCGGTTTCCGAGCAAGACGTTTACGCCGAGCTTTACGTTAACTTTGCACCCGAAACGATTGCGCATATAGAAGAGCTTATTTCAAACGGTTATTATAACGGCGTTTGCATAAGCGCTATCAGCAGCGATTACGCGCAGTTCGGCGACGCAACGCTCAATTCTGACGGTACGCTTAACTTTAAAGACCAAGGCTCTACCGTAAAGGGCGAGTTTTCTAAAAACGGTTGGACGGGTAATAAGCTTACCGTTGGCGGCGGAGCACTCGTTTTAACCCGCGGCGACGTCGACGATTATAATTCGGGCAAGGCTACCGTTGCAATTACTTACGGTTCGTCTACTTTCGGTGCGGATAAATATTGCGTTTTCGGTAAAATCGTTTCCGACGACGGCGACGCCGACGCCGAAGACGGCAGCTGGGCTGAAAAAAGCAGCCTCGAAAAAATTAGAACGCTTACCGATTTAGTAGACGACGACGGTAATCGCGTTTATTATTGCTCTGCCGACGATTCGACCGACGGCTATAATTGGGCTGAACAATATATAACCTACGCGAAAAGCGGCGACGAGTATAAATATTTCAAGGGCTTTTCTACCGCTAATAAAGACATGCTTACCGAAGACGAAAAGAGCGATTTTGAAGAAAAGAAGAGCGCTAACGCCGCTAACTTCAGAATTCTTCCCGCAAAGAGCGTCGTTATAAAAAGCATTTCTATCGTAAAATAATCGTAAAAAAATTAATTTTTGCAAAACGGCTAGCCTCATGCTTATTCGGCTTGGCTAAGCTTAAATAAAAAAAGGGGTTAGTCCTCTTAACAACAGGCTCAATACCCCCGATTCGGGGGTATTTTTGTTTAGAAAAAGGTTATAATACCGCTATAAATTAACTATCGTATGGAAAAGTTGATAACCGTGGTTGGCGCAACCGCTTGCGGAAAAAGCGGCTTGGGCATCTACCTCGCGCAAAAATTTAACGGCGAAATCGTTTCGTGCGATTCGCGGCAAATATATAAAGGGCTGGATTTAGGCACGGGCAAGGTAACCGCCAAAGAACAAAAAACGGTTGTTCACCACTTGCTAGACGTTAAGTTGCCCAACGAAAAATATTCGCTTGCAGAATATCAAAAGTCCGCCTATAGGTCGATTAACGATATATTAGCGCGCAAAAAAACGCCGTTTTTGGTTGGCGGCACTGGCTTATATTCGCGCGCGGTGGTCGAGGGGTATAATCTTGCCGAAGAACGCGACGACGAGGATTTAAGAAAGCAAATAAACGCCCTCCCGCGCGAAGAATTAATTGCCGAACTTAAAGCCGCGGGAGAAACCGATATAGATCAATTATCGTCGCGGCACTTAGCCCGCAGGGTTGAAAAACTGCGTAAAGGCGTTGCGGGCGGAAAAAACGTTCCGCTTTACGATTGCTTGCAATTGGTTTGCGTTTACCCGCGCGATGAGCTTTACGCGCGCATCGAACGCAGGTTAGACGACAGAATAGAGCAAGGCATGGTTCAAGAGGTGCAAAATCTGCGCGAAAACGGCGCGACGGACGAGTTTTTAGAAGGCTTGGGCTTAGAATACCGTTACACTGCGCGATATTTGCGCGGCGAATACGATTTTGCAACTTATCGCGAAGAGCTGTTAAAACAAATCCGCCACTTCGCAAAGCGGCAAATAACTTGGTTTAAAAAGGAAAAAAACGCTTTTTGGCTTAATATGGAGGGCGATTTTTGCGCAGAGGCAAGCGAGCTTTGCAATAAATTTTTAAATAAATAAAAACTTAAAACCGTAAAGTCAAAAACGATATAAACGGCTAAAAGCCCGTTTGCTAACTAATTCGGGCGCAAAACGGGTTTCTAAAAAATATAAGGAGAAAAAAGTATGAACAAAATTATAACGATAGGCAGGCAGTTCGGTAGCGGCGGGCGCGAATTCGGCAGAAGGTTAGCCCAAGAGCTCGGCGTTGAATATTACGATAAAGAAATCGTAACCGAAATAGCAAAACATACCTCGCTTTCGGAAGAATACGTGCAAAGCGTTATCGAAAAACGCCCGCACCCGCTATTCCCCATAACTACGGGGCAAAGCTTTTTTATGTCGGACGCGTATTATTTAAAGCAAGTCGGCGAAATTTACTCTAAACAGTCGGAAATAATCAAAGAGCTGGCAACCCGCTCCGATTGCGTTATCGTCGGCCGCTGTTCAGACTACATATTACGCGATTTTAAGCCGTTCAGAATATTCGTTTACGCCGAAATGCAAAGCAGAATAGCGCGCTGTATCTCTCGCGATGAGAACGGCGTTACCGGCGAAAAGCAGATTAAAAAGCAAATTGAGCGCGTCGATAAAGACCGCGCCGCTTATTACGAATTTTATACCGGCAAGCGTTGGGGCGCTAAAGAAAATTACGATTTGTGCCTAAACACCACGGGCATAGAAATTAAAGAGGTCGTTCCGCACCTTGCAAAAATATTTTAAAATTTAGTAAAAAACGGTTTAAACGATAAAATCCGCAAAATAAAAAATCGCAAAATAAAAAATCAAGCCGTCTATCGGGCAATCCGAGGCGGCTTTTATCGTCGTTTTTTTGCGTTGATTTTTCGGCGTGAATTTTTTAAAAGTGCCGTTAACGGGCTTATAGGCGTACTTTTTTGTTTAACGGTTTATTTTTTAGGCGTGAATTTTTTGCTTTTCCGCATTCGGAAGCGTGAAATTTTTTTACTAACCGATAAGCGTTATAGCCGCGGCGCGGTAGCGGCTAAAAGGCGGCTAAACTTTTAAGCGCGCCGCTAAAAACCGAGCGGTGCGCCCGTATAAAAGCCGTTTTTTGCTAAAAAAAAGGTAAAAAAGTTTTTTTGATTATAAAAAAATAAAAAATAAGCTAAAAAATCATTGTAAAAATCGTTTGGTTGTGATAATATATATATGCATGATTTTATAAGGATATAGCGCGCGTGTATGCGTTCGCGTTAACGATAATCGGAGAGGCTGTATGAAAAAGCTAAAAATCAACAAAAAAATAGCCGTATTTATAGCGGCGCTAACGCTGATTTTATCGTCGGTGTTTTCGGTGCACGGTTTCGTAGTTCAAGCCGATGAGGGCGCTACGTACGATACTGTTACCGCTTATTACAACCACGCTCGCGGCGAGGTCGTTCTTGCCTCTGCGTTAAACGAAGAGCATAACTTGCTTAATCTATACGATTCTTCGTATAAGCTCGCTAGCAACGGTTCGGCTTTGCCCGCCGTTTTCGAAGAGGTAGATTCTCAGCTTAGGTTTATAGTGGCGTGCGCCCGTTATCGCAACGGTTTAGAATCCGCTTATCCCGATAAAAGCTACGCGGGCGATAATCTTAAAAAGGTTCAAGCCGAAAAGGCGGAGGCGTTCGCCAAGTTGTATTTAGAAAGTAAGCATTTGGCAAGCAACGCCGCGCGCGAAGAACGCGCCGTCGCGCTCGAAGAAATTTATACCCGCGCTAACGAGTCTTTGAAAAATTACTCAAAAGCATTTGCCGGCGAGGCGTTAAGCGCTACTTCTAGCATTACTTTCGATTACGAAACGGCAACGGCGGTAACGCGCGCCGTTAAAAAAGATAATTCTAGTTACGATTATTCGTCCGACGAGCTTGCAAAACAGCATTTAATGCTTTACACGGCTAGTTATTATAAAGAACTCACCGATATTAAAACCCAATATTTAGAAAAAGTTTCAAACGCCGCGGTTAGCTCGCTTGCGGAGTGGGAGTCGGCGGGTTACGCGGTTTACGGCGGCGACGACTTCTATAAGTCACGCGTGGAAGAAATCGAAAAATTAGAAACCGAGGCGCTTGCTAAAATGAAAGCCGTGCCGCACAACTCTTTCGAATACGCATATTCGCTATACGAAGCGTATAAGGGCGCGCGCGACGGCGGCGCAACCGAGTATGAAATTACGCAGGCTGAAAACGCGGCTATTTCTCCTTGCCGCCAAGCCGTTAACTACTATAACGGATTTTCAGACGAGCTTAAAGTTTTTTACAGTAGCAAATACTACGCGATCGAAAACTTTTTAAAGGGGCTTGAATATAATCAATACACCCCGCCCGAAAGCGACGACGTTAGCACTTTAACCGACGCGAACGGAATTATTACCGTAACGGCGCGCTATAAAGAAACCTACGGTTACCCCGCTGCGGAGGCTAGAATTTTGCCCGCGTTAGGCGTTTTAAAAATTTCTAACGTGCGCAACGGCGCAGCAAAGCGCAACGCCTCTAGCGATATAAAAGCGCTTGAAAAATCTCTTGGCGTTTCTTACTTTTTATATGTTTCGGTAACCAACGGTTCTAGGGCGGATTACGAGTTGCCTTTAACCCATACCCGCTTAAACGCTTCCGGCGAACTTATTAAGGATTACGACGGTTCGGTAAGAATGTTCGATATCGAATACGAAGTAAAAATCGACCTTGAAAAATATTACGAAAACACGCAGTCGGCGCAAACGAATAAGGTTGTAAAAACCAGGGTGCACAACGATTACGGTTCTTACGTAGATAGCAACACTTACCTTATAAACAACGCTAACTACGACGAAAAGCAACAGGATAAGCTCGATAATATCGTAAACGGTTATGAAATTATCGGTGAAAACGCGGAACTTTCGCTTTGCTATTTATACGAATACGGCAAGGATATGACTAAGCTTAACGGAAGTATCCAAAAAGGAGAAAGCATTTTAATGTTTACCACTACTAAGCTCGGAATGTTTTGTATCGCGGGTAGCGAAACGGAAAACCTTCTTTTAAACCCCGTCACGTGGGTTGCGGCGCTAGCCGTAATCATTTTACTTATTATCGCATTAAAAATTACGCTTAAACACGTAAGATACGGCGTTAAGTTCGTAACCAACGGTGGCACTCCCGTCGGCAAGATTAAGGCGGCTAAGGGCGAATTTTTCGTTATGCCCTCCGCTCCCGTTAAAGACGGATTCGTGTTCGGCGGCTGGTTTAGCGATAAAGAATGCACTTCGCGCTTTATCGAAACGCATATGCGTCGCAGAAAAGGCTATAAGGTATACGCTAAATGGGTTGCCCCGGTTCCGTCTAAACGCTTGGCTGAATATTACGACGAGCTTAAACGCCTTATGCTTTCTTACGAAAAATCGGGTTATAAATCAGACCTCGGCGTAAGCGAGCAAACACGCGTGGCGTGCGTTTACGGCAGCGTTAACAGCGTAACTCTTTATTTAGCGTTGAACCCCGCCGCTATTAAAAGCGAGGGCTACGCCGTAGAGGGTTGCAAGCTTAAAGCTTTTGCAGACGTACCCACTAAGATGGTTATTTCTACCGAAGAAACGTTCAGCAGTGCGTTAGAACTTTTAAAGCGCGCTATGGTCGCTTGCGGCATGCGCGAAAAGCTTGGCTTCGTTTGCGAAGAGCCCGCGTCTACGGCTGACGAAAGAGCGCTCGGCTACGAGCTCGTCGTTAAAACCGATCGCGTTGCCGGCACCGCCGAAGATTATTTCGAACTATTACGCGTGGCGCTTAAGTCTTACGTTTTAGAGCGCGACACCGGCAGATTTAAACCAGGCGACACGCTCACCCTTGCAAGAATTTACGTTAACGACGAGGTTGCTTGTTTATATATGCCGTGCGTTAAATCGGTTAAAGAGCTTGCTAGCGGCGAGGTTGAACCCCGCTTTGCGGATACGCCCGTTCAGTTTAAAGTGCTTGCTCCTACCGATTTGGTCGAAGCTTACGCCGTTATAGATAAGCTTATGACGTCTTTCGGTTTTGTTAAAGATCCCGAAAACGCCGCCGACCTTAAAGAAACGGAAGTTCCCGCAACTTGCGGCTTTGCTTATACCGTAAGGTTCTAAGCTTAAAAATCAGCCCGCTATGGGCTAGGTAAAAAGCGCGCCCGTTATTGTAAGGCGCGCTTTTGAAATTTATATAGGTTGCTTTATAAATTATACAAGTTGCTTTATAAAAAAATTTATAGGGCGGGGCGGTTATGCGTAACGAATTTAGTTTAGAACGCGAAAAAAATAGAATAAGCGGCGTGCGCAAAAAAAAATATAAGCGCGCTTGGCTATACGGTAAAACCGTCGTTATAACCGGCGCGGGGTCGGGGTTTGGCAAACTTCTTTGCCAAAAACTTATAACGCGCTACGGTTGCACGGTTATCGCCATAGGCAGAACGCAAAGCAAGCTTATCGCTTTAAAAAACGAGCTTGCCGCCGTCGGTTTTGCCGATAAGATTTTTTGCGAGGCGTTTGACGCAGGCGTAGAACAAAACTGGATAGATTTTGCAAACAAGCTTACGCAAAAAAACGAAAATATCGATATTTTAATAAACAACGCGGGCGTTTTGCCTCCGTTTTCGTCGTTTGAAAAAAGCGATATAAGCAGCTTAGATAAAGCCTTTAGCAGTAACATTTTTTCGCAAGCGTACGCGGTTAAGCGGCTTTTTCCGTTGTTAAAAGCTTCCGCGGCAGGAGGTAAGCGTTTTAAAGGGGCTATTATAAACGTTTCTAGTTCGGCAAGTTTAGCTTGCGTCGTGGGAACGGCTGAATACACCGCGTCTAAAAGTGCGTCCGCCGCGTTTACTAAAATTTTAGCGCTAGAAAACCCCGATCTTTACGTCGGGTTGGTTTTGCCCGGGTTTTCGTCTACTAGCATTTTTCGTGGACAAAAATCTGTTAGCGATAAAGAAACCTCGCTTATTTCAAAGGTTTGCTCTAGCCCGGATAAAATTACGGATAAAATGATTAAAGGTTTTTTGCGCAAAAAAAAGCGAATGGTTATCGGTGCGGACGCGCACGCTATGAGTTTTTTCGGTAAAATTTTTCCGCGCACTACGGATAAAATAATTAAGCTGGTTTTAAAAAAATCGGGCTTGCAAATTTTTTCAGACGTGTTTTAAAATTCGCCTTTCGCGCCTAGCCGCTATTCATGCGGCAAAAATGCGTTTCGAGGTAAAACGCTCGATTTTGCAAAAACACCTAATAATAAGGTTTAACGATTTTTCGCGCCGAGTCGCGAGTTAGCGGGCGGCGAACGGAATATAAAATTTAATATTTTGCGAAATAATTGCATGCTTATATATTATATTTAGAAATAATCGTAAGCTTATAGGTTAACAATTGTAAAAAAACTTTAAATATGCTATACTAAAAAGCGCAAAGTTGCGCCTTAGCGGGCGGAATTTTGCATTTACGGCGCGGCTAGCGCGCTAAAAATACGCAAAACATGGGGGGGCAAACGCCATTGTTCGATATAACTCAAACCATAACGACGGAGCGGGCTAAGCTTATAAATCCGGTGGTTTTAGCCTACGTGGGCGACGGAGTGCATACGCTTTTCGTGCGCAAAAGGTTAGCCTTAGAGCACGATTTAAAAAGTAACGCTTTAAATAAAATGGAAGCGCGCGAGGTGTGCGCAACGGCGCAAGCGTCTGCCGTGCGTGCGCTTGAAAGCGGTTTTACCGCAGACGAGCTTGCCGTTTATAAGCGGGCGCGCAACAGTAAAAAAGGCAGTCATGCCAAAAACTCGTCGTTGGGCGATTATTCTAAGTCTACCGGGTTAGAGGCGGTTTTGGGCTATTTATATTTAAGCGGGCAAACCGAGCGGCTAAACGAGCTTTTAAACAAGGTAAAGGCTTTTGGCGATGGTGATTTTACCGAGCCGTATAGCGGCGAAAGCGGCAAATAATAACGCAAACTAACTTAAAATAACGGAGAATTTTAATAATTTATGATAATAGAAGGTAAAAACGCCGTAAGCGAGCTTTTAAAAACTCAAAAAACGATAGATAAAGTGTTAGTGCAAAACGGCATGCGCGACGAAAGCTCTCGCCAAATAGTAAAACAGATTATCGAAAGCGGGGTTAAGCTTAGCTATTGCGATAAAAACGTGCTAGATAAGCAAAGCCCTTGCGGAAAACACCAAGGCTTTATGGCGTTCGTTTCCGATTACGAATACGCCGATTTAGACGATATTTTAAGTGATTGCAGCGGGCGCGACTGTTTGATTTTGGTGCTTGACGGCATTGAAGACCCGCACAATTTAGGCAGCATAATCCGCGTTGCCGAATGCGGCGGAATTGACGGAATTATTATAGGCAAGCACCGCAGTGCCGCCGTAACCGATACGGTTATGCGTATTTCGGAAGGCGGGGCGGGGCACGTTAAAATAGCTAGGGTAACTAATATTAACGCCGCCGTAGACGCGCTTAAACAAAACGGCGTGTGGGTATACGGTTTAGAACTTGGCGGCGGCGATATTTATAAAACCGATTTGCGCGGCAGAACGGCTATCGTTATCGGCGGGGAAGATACCGGTATTAACAAGCTTACGCAAAAAAAATGCGACGGCATTATGAGCATAAAAATGCACGGCAGCATAAATTCGCTTAACGCTTCGGTTGCGTGCGGCGTTGCCGTGTTCGAGGCTTTGCGCCAACGCGAAAGCAAGTAATTCAAAATTAAAAAGTGCGGCTATAAGCCCGTTAACGGCACTTTCGCGCTAAAAATAACTATAATTTTAACGCCAAAACGCGTTGAATAACGTTGCCGAATAACCGCGCGAATAACCGCGCGAATAACCGCGCTGAAAAAGAAACTAAAAATAACGAAGGGGGGCGTGCATGGAAAATTATTCCGAGCATTCGGAGGAAAAGCTCGTTGAGTTTTATAAAAACGGCGACGGCGCCGCCTTCGACGAGCTTTACGCAAGATACAAGCGAATAATAAACGCGGCGGCGCGCTCGTATTATTTAGG
>CAYZWD010000014.1:0-4369 GCA_964482115.1 uncultured Acidiphilium sp.
GCCGCAAGCACTTGGTCTAGCATTTTGCGGTGCTGCCCGTAACGCATACGGTTACGCTTAACCCCGCGCGCGATTTCAGTTCGCCTACGAGCGGGCACATTTTTATAGCCTCCGGCCGAGTGCCGAAAACCAACGTTACTTTTTTCATGTATTTCCGTTTTTTTTACGCTTTTATTTTTTTAACAGCGCGAAAACATTAACGTTCCGCGCTGCTTTCTTAATTTTTTAGGTTTTATTAGTCTTTTGCCGCGACCGACGCGGGATTATAAGTGGTAACGATTTTAGCCGTAAGCTCTTTTACCGAAAGTGCGTCGCCGCCGTAAGAAACCGTCATAAGCTCTTGCAATTGATTTAAAAATTCGTCGGCATCGAAAGGAATGGGGCTGCCTATATGAATAAGGTGATTAGGCGTGGTTCTCATCCCTTCCTCTTGCATAAGCTTTTCTTCAAACAACTTTTCGCCCGGGCGCAATCCCGTATATTCGATTTTTATATCGACGTCGGGCTTTAAGCCGGATAAACGGATAAGGTTGCGGGCAAGCGTGTCTATTTTAACGGGCGAGCCCATATCCAGCACGAAAATTTCGCCGCCCTTGGCGTAAGTTCCCGCTTGCAACACTAGCGACGCAGCCTCCGGAATAGTCATAAAATATCTTATAATATCGGGGTGAGTTACCGTAACGGGGCCGCCGCGCGCAATTTGCTCTTTAAAACGCGGTATTACCGAGCCGTTACTGCCCAAAACGTTGCCGAACCTTACCGCTACGAACTCGGTTTTAGGCGAGTCTACGGGCTTTGCGATATCGAGCATACTGCCGTCTTCATCTGCGGCGTGCACGTGAAGAGGTACTATTTCGCTAGCTTTGCCTTCCGCGATTTTGCGTGCGAAAGTTTGAATTATCATTTCGCAAAGGCGCTTAGACGCACCCATAATGTTGGTGGGGTTAACGGCTTTATCGGTTGAAATCAAAACGAAACGCTTGCAATCGTTAACCATAGCCGCATACGCGGTTTTATAAGTGCCTATCGAGTTGTTTTTAATAGATTCGCAAGGGCTGTCTTCCATTAACGGAACGTGCTTATGCGCCGCCGCGTGGTAAACTACTTCGGGTTTATATTTTTCAAAAACCTGGTTTATTCTGCGACTATCGCGCACCGAACCTATTAAAACGTCTAAATCTAAATCGGGATATTTATCGCGCAATTCAAGCGAAATCGCATGCGCGTTATTTTCATAAATATCGAAAACTATTAACTTTTTGGGTTGGTGCGAGGCAATTTGCCTGCAAAGCTCGCTGCCTATCGAGCCGCCGCCGCCCGTTACCAAAATGGTTTTGCCTTTAATAAAATCGAAAATCTCGTCCATATTAACGGTTATCGGATCGCGCCCCAAAAGGTCCTCAACGGCAACTTCTTTCATAGAACGCGCGGTTATTTCACCGTTAACGAACTGGTAAATACCGGGCAAATTTTTAAGCTCGCAAGAAGTTTCGTTGCAAATACTCAAAATATCTCTGCGCTGAGCCGCCGTAGCGCTTGGAATAGCTAAGTAAATTTTTTCTATTTTATACTTTTCAACGTTACATAAAATATCGTCGCGCCCGCCCACGATAGGCACGCCGTCGATAAAACGCCCCCATTTTTCGCTGTCGTCGTCGATAATACAGCAAACGCGGTCGTTAAGTTCTTTAGCACCGTGAAGGTCACGCAAGATAATTTGCCCCGCGTCGCCCGCGCCGATTAACATTACTCTGTTTGCGGGTACGCCCGAACTTGCGCGATCGTGCCGCTTGCGCGCCAAAAGCACAAAACGGTAAGAAAAACGCGGGAAAAGCTCTAAACCGAATTGAATTATAGCCCCCGCAAAATAATACGAAATAGGCATTCTCTCGAAAAATACCGTTATTACGATTGCATGAAAAACGGCTAAAATCAGCGTAGCGACAGTCATTCGTTTTAGTTCGAGAAAACTAGCAAAACGCCACAACGATTGATAAAGCTTGAACAGCCACAAAACGACCACGCACGCCACCGCGTAAATAGGCGCAAAACGCGCCCACGCGTACAAGAAGTTTTGCGGCACGTTGCTCACATTTACGTCGAACCTAAGCCAAAGCGCGCCGAAATACGCCGCGCTTACGGCAAGCACGTCGTATACTAATAAAAGTGCGGCTATCCAGTATTTTTTCTCTGTTAAAAAACTTTTTTTGCTTAGCTTTTTATTTTTTCCTTTTTCACTCATCCTATCGATCCTTCCTTTAAACCGTAATTTTTATTTAAAGTTGTTTAAGCTAATTTTTAACTCTTTTTTTAACTGATTTTAGCGCTTTTTAAAATAATTTTTACGCCGTTTCAACCATTTTTAATGCCGTTAAGCTAATTTTTAGCGCCGTTTTTAGCTAAAATGCTTTAGCTAAAACACTTTATTTTTTTCTTTTAAGCTTTTTTAGCGTTCGCGAAATCGCGGCAGAAAAACCGTTAAATTTCACTTGCGCCATAAAATAAGCAAGCCGCCCGCTTAATTTACGCGGCAAAAACTTAATAAGTTTTTTTCTTAAATTTGAAGCGTATTCCTCCACGGGCGAATGCCACGAACCGTCGTAATGGTGAACGGATAACGTTTTCGGCGTGATTTGCATTTTGCCCGTAGCGTAATCGATGGGGCAAAAATACTCTTTAGGATAAATAATCAGCCCGCTTACCGTTTGCACTTCCGACGTTTTTTTAAGCCCGCGCTCGACTAACAGCTCCGACGTATACTCGACGATGGTTTTAGTGTTAGCTTCGCCGTCATCTCCGATAAAGCTTAACCCGTTATATTTTTCTATAAGCGTTTTATAAATTTCAAGCCCGGGTTCGGCTGCTACTCCCAGCCCGATATTAACTGATTTCCCGTCGTCGTGCTCGCTCGCCATAAAACTGCCAAGCGCCACTATTTCGTCTATAGGCTTAACGAGCTCTACGTCCGTATCGAAATAGAGCCCGCCTTGCTCGTAAAGAATTTTAAAACGAGCGTAATCGCTAACGAACGCCCACTTTTTAGCCGAATAAGCTTGAGCCGTATATTTACAAGAGTTTACGTCGAAATTATCCTCGTTCCACTCTATTATTTCGTAATTCGGGCAAAACTTTTTCCAGCTTTCGATACATTTTTGCGCAAGCGGAGGCAACGGATTTTTGCCGAACCAACAATAATGAATTTTTTTAGGTATCATACATGTTCCTTAAAACGCGTTCCTTTAAAACGTTAAGAACGTTTGAGTGCGCAACGACGAGCACGGCAAACGTTTATTTTACGTTTACGCCCTTAACGCGCATTTTTTGTTTTTTTCTATACGGTTTTTCTCGCCCGAAGCCACGGCTAAGCCGAAATATGCAAACGGATAACTAACCGTCCAAAACGAGCTGTTTTCGGTAAAACCGAGCAATATAACCGCGCATAAAAACATTAAGAGCCCTTTTTTAACGGTGGAATTGCTAACGCAATCCGAAAGCACCCAAATTTTATAAAGTATATAACCGTAATATATGGCAAATCCCACCAAGCCGAAACACACAACTATACTTAAAATACCGTTGTGCACGTTGAGATAGTTACCGCCTATATCGGTTTTAGAACCTAAACCTATTATAAGAGAAAGCGGGTTTTGCTTAAATTTATCTATCACGTTAAGCCATAGCGTTTGCCTACCGGTAAACAGCGGCTTTCCGAACACGGTCAAAGAGTAATCGAGCTCGTATAAGCGCAAATAAATAAACGGAAATAATATCACGAATAACGTAAATAAAACCGCGACAATAAAAATTCGCTTTTTCTCATAAATTTTCGCGGGCAAATTAACCATAAAAGCAAAAGCCAAAAGCACTACCGTTGTTCCGCGCGATTTATAGTTAAACATCGCCCAAAAACTTAACGCAAACAAGGCGGCGATTAGCAAATTTTTTAAAAGTTTTTTACTTTTAAAATCGGTTAACACGCAACTTATCATAAATAAAAACATTACGAACCAACCGAGCGTGTTTGTGTTCGTGCGCGTCGTCTCCCATTCATGCCAATTTTTATTATAGAAAACGGAGTATATCAGTAATGCGATTAGCCCAAACACGCAAACGCAGAAGAGCATTTGCTTTTGCCATTTAGAAAATACCATCGCCGTATACGCCGCAGGCATTGCAAGCGAAATCGCAAACGTAGCGACGCTACCCATTCCCCCGCCCGAAATAAAAGCGGAGGCGAAAAAATACGCCGTTGCCAAAGCTATAAAAATCAAAAATTTCTTATTGAACTCGTCGCCGAGCAAGAGCCCGATAACCAAAAACGCGAAACTCGTAAACAGCGATATTTTCACGTAAAAATCAAAGGTAATTT
>CAYZWD010000014.1:4379-11242 GCA_964482115.1 uncultured Acidiphilium sp.
ATTTCCGAGCAATAAAATAATTAAAATTAAAACGCCCGCGTAAACGGAAGCCGAAAGCGCTTGAATTCTGCTTAGTTTTACTCCGTTTTCGTCAGTCTTGCCGTCATCTAAAAAAGCGGTTGACGCTTTGCGCTTAGCGTGTTTATACTCTGCGTCTATATCTTTTTTAAATAGCCCGCTAAATATGTTTTTTGCGGCTGAGAAAAACGAAATTTCCTCTCTGTATTTAAAATATTTAAAAACCAAAAAATACAGCGCATAAAAAAACGCAGTAAACAACCCCAACATTCGGCGTGTAGCCTTTCCTCTATCGAAAAAATATTTCTCGTCGTGCCCGGCAAACCAAGTAGATCGTTCTTGCGCAACGGAGGCTATTGCTATAGGTACGTAATAAATTTTAAGACCCGCGTCGTAACAGTCTAGCAAAAACTTATTTTCTTCGCCGGCTCCGTTATTAGTGCCCGCGCCCATTTTTTCATCGAAAAATATTTTGTTTTTAACCGAAGCCGATTTAAAAGATATTTGCCAAGAAGATGCCTTTAAGCAATCTAAACGTTTGAGCTTTTTTTGTTTTTCGCCCAAACGGATTTTTCGGTTTTCCATTTTAAAAATTATAACGTCGGCGTCGGGTAAGTTTTTATACGCGTCAACAACCTTTTTTTCAAGATCGGGGCAAAAAACCTCGTCGTCGTCGGCAATCAAACAAATTTCGGCTTTAGCCTTTTTTATTGCGATATTGCGGCTGACCGATAACCCGCGCGAAGGGGTATTTAACATAACGTGCTTGCCGTTATCGCTTTTTATAACCTCGGTTTTATTAGTTTTGCATTGGTTTACCACAAAAACCGAAACGTCGGACAAACGCGACTTTTCAATTAAAGAAAAATCGCTTTGATTCATGCAACTTATTAAAACCTTAAAATTGTTTTTTTCTTCCTTAGCCATACCAGACAAGCCCCGTTAACACGATTACGCGAACGCGTATTCTTTGTGTTTTTTTAATTTTTGAATAGAACGCACGCGCTTAGCCGCTTATTTATCCGATAAATCCGCCTTTACTCTTATTTATCCGATAAATCCGCCTTTATTTGAGTGGTAGATATTTCAGGCGTGCGCGGCAAATAAACGACTTCGCAATAATCTTTTAAAAAGTCGAACTTGCCCTTCCAATCGTCTCCGATAACGAACGTATCTATTTTATAAAGTTTAACGTCCTCGATTTTTTGCGCCCAATCCGTTTCCGGAATAACCAAATCTACGTACCTAAGCGATTCGAGCAAAGTTTTGCGTTGCTCGTAATTAAAATACGTTTTTTTATTTTTCTTTTCGGAATTAAACTCGTCGGTAGAAAGCCCCACGATTAAATAATCTCCCAACGCCTTAGCTCGGCGCAGTATGTTTATATGACCGTAATGCAATAAATCGAACGTTCCGTAGGTTATAACCCTTTTCATTTTTACCTCTGCACGCTTTTGTTGAAACGCCTTTTTCTAGCTTTTGCGTTTATTTTCCTTTTAGTGCTTATATTTAAAAATTCCGTTTATCGCCCAACACGCCGTAAAATACACCGAAGCGAAAAAGCCTAAATTTTCAACGTTTTTATAAACGTTCCATTGATATTTACACGTTCGAAGTTACCGCTTCTTCCAGCCTCAACGGCTTCGCGTAAGCTTTTTTTGCCGCTCGTTGTTTTTAAATTTTGTTCTTCAATCATGTTCGTAAATTAAAAGCGTGGATTTTTTCGCCTCAAAAAAATTGGCTAAAATTATTTGCGCTACGAAAAATTCGCGTTATTAAAATTTTGCGAATATTTGCATAATTAAAACTTTCGTTTTTTAGTTTGGTGCATCCGTCGGGAATCGAACCCGAAACCGTTCGCGTCGGAGGCGAATATTCTATCCAATTGAACTACGGGTGCGCATAAAAAATTTAAGTGCGCTAAAGAAGTTAAAATAAGGCGTTAAAAAAAATTTAAACGGGTTAAAAAACCTTAAAAAACTAAAAAACTTAATTTTTAGTTATCTTTTCGACTTTTTTGCGACCTTAACGCGACTTTTTTTACACTAAAAACGAAATATTGCAAATATTCGCAAAACTTTCACGCTTTTACAAATTGTATTATAGCAAAAAAAACAAAAAGTGTAAACGGTTTTTACGCGCTTAACGCTTTTTGTTATCTTTTTTAGTTTTTTTTAAGTAATTGTTATACGCGTTACGATAAATAAGAGTTTATAAAACGCGGAAAGAAACTAAATTGCCCGATTTTAAGCCTCGGGATGTTTAGAGCGGTAATCGTCGATAGCGTTTTTAATAGCCTCTTCCGCGAGCACAGAGCAGTGAATTTTTTGCGCGGGCAAACCGCCTAAATATTCGATAACGCGCTTGTTGGTAACGGTAAGCGCCTCTTCTAAAGTCATGCCCTTAATCATTTCGGTAGCGGTGGAACTGGTTGCAACCGCGGCGGCACAACCGAACGTTTTAAACTTAGCGTCCGTAATAATACCGTTTTCTACCTTAATGGTTATTTGCATAATATCGCCGCAAGTGGCGTTGCCAACCGTGCCGATACCGTCGTAATTTTCAATTTCGCCTACGTTTTTGGGGTTTTGAAAGGTTTCCATAACCTTATCGTTATACATCATATTTTAATATCTCCGATTTTTGCTTTAAATATACTTGTTTGTTTTTGCCCGTTTTTTTGCGGTTTTTGCGCGCGAAAGTGCCGTTAACGGGCTTATAGGGGCACTTATTGATTTTGCGTTTTTTAATATTTAATAATTTAAAACCAAAATTAAAACCAAAAATTACAGCTCGCTGATTTTAGAATCGACCTTATACAGCGGCGACATTTTTCTTAATTTTTCAACCGTTTCTTTAAGCTTGTCCGCAACGTAGTTAACCTCTTCGACGGTGTTTTCCTTTCCGAACGAAAACCTGATAGAACCGTGAGCCAGCTCGACGGGTACGCCGATTGCAAGCAACACGTGCGAGGGTTCTAGCGAACCCGACGAACATGCCGAGCCTGAAGAAACGGCTATTCCCGCCAAGTCGAGCGAAAACAATATCGATTCGCCCTCTATAAATTCAAACGAAAAATCGGCGTTCGAGGGCACTCGCTTTACCCTATCGCCGTTATAACGAACGAAAGGTATTTCGTTTTCAACGCGCGAAACGAATAAATCGCGCAAGGCTTTTACGTATTCGTTATCTTTTTCAAGCGTTAAGCGGTTAAGCCTTAGCGCCTCTGCCATGCCTACCACGCCGGGCACGTTAGTAGTTCCGCCGCGCTTAGTGCGCTCTTGCTCTCCACCGGCAAGAAGGTTAGCTATTTTTACGCCGTTACGAACGTAAAGCACGCCCACGCCCTTAGGTCCGTTAAATTTGTGCGACGAAAACGACATAAGATCTACGCCGAGTTCTTTAACGTTAATATCCATGCACGGCATAGCCTGAACGGCGTCCGTAAAAGTTAAAATATCGTGTTCTTTTGCGATTTTAACGATTTCTTCGATAGGTTCGATAGTGCCTATTTCGTTATTGGCGTACATACAGCAAATCAAAACGGTATCGGGGCGAATAGCGGCTTTAAGCTCGTCTAGCAAAATAAAACCGTTAGAATCGACGCCTACGTAGGTTACGTCGAACCCCTCTTTTTCGAGTTGTTTACCCGAAGAAAGCATAGCGGCATGTTCGATTTTAGTCATAATAACGTGCTTGCCTTTTGCTGAATTTGCGCGAGCAACGCCCTTAACCGCCCAGTTATCCGCCTCCGTTCCGCCGGACGTAAAATATATTTCGCCGGGGTGCGCGCCTATAATTTCGGCAATTTGGTCGCGCGCGCAATCGACTGCTTTTTGCGCCTCTCTGCCGTAAAAATGCTGACTGTTCGCGTTGCCGTAATCGTTTAAATAATAGGGCAACATTTTTTCAACCACTCTTTTATCCACGCGCGTGGTTGCCGCGTGATCTAAATAAATTTCTTTTTCGAGCTTTTCCATAATATTTACACGCTCCGTTAAGCCGTTCGGCTTTTTAGTTTAGCTGTTTTTAAACTTATCGTGTTTGTTTTAAGCTTTTTTATTTTATTGCCGTTTACTCTTTGTTTTTTATTACCGTTTATCGTTTTTTGCCCTCGCAATTCAAACCGCACGCCGAGCAGTTACACGAACCGTCGTTTTTAGCGAGCTCGCCTATATCGGAGTGCGAGTCTGCCTCGCTTGCGACCATATCTGCAAGCGAAATACCGTCTAAAAGGTCGTTAATTCCGCGGTAAAGTTTTTTCCATACAGAGCTAGAAGCGCACTTTCCGCATTCGCCGCTTTTTACGCAGCCTATTATTTCAAGGTCGTCTTCGAGCGCGCGAACGACCGTGCCCACGCTTATATCGCGCGGGTCACCGCCCAAGCAATAGCCTCCCTTTGAACCGCGCGCGGCACGCACCGCGCCCACCGAGCAAAGCGCGCGCATTATGCGCTCTAAATATTTTGCCGAAACGCCAAGCCGCTTGCCAAGCTCGCTGGCAGAAAAACTTTCGCCCGCGTTTTCGGCTAAAACGTAAGCGGCTTGTAAGCCGTAATGCGCTTTAGAAGATATTTTCATACGCTGCCCCCGTCAATAAAAATTTTGCCGCTCGAACGCGAAAAGTTGAAAATTCGACCGAACTTATCGCTTTTCAGAATTGCTACCTTTTTGGTTGCAATTAGATTATACTCGCGAATATAACCTTTGTCAACGGAATGCAACGCGAAAAACGAAAATAAATAAAATATATTGATAATATGCTTATTCTATCGCCGACGTTCTTATCCGCGATTAAACTTCGCTAAATTAAGCGTAAAAATCGGAGCGGTTGCCAAAAAAAATCGGAGCGCTTGCAAAAACCGCCAACGCCCCGATTTATCGGTTTATGAAGTTTTAAAGTTTGGTTTTTAACCTTATTGTTTTATCTTTTAGCCTTATAGCTTTAATTTAGTCGTTTTTATAACGCAAAGCTCGCAAAATACGCTTGCAGTCTTGCGGAATAGCAGAACCTTCCGAGCGCGGCAAACCTTTTAAAACGAACGCAAACACGTCGGTTACGATTTTTTCGCCGTCTAGGTCGCCACCGTCTGCATCTTCGCTGTCCTCGTCGCCCGAATTTTCGCGGTTACCGACCGAGATTTTAAAAGTAAGCTCGCCGAAATCATAATTTTCGGCTTTTACGTAATCGAGGGTTACGCCTTCTAATTTTTTTCCGAAACCGCATAGTGCCGTAAATTGCGGATTTTTAATAAGTTCCTCTAGCTGCAAATTTTTAACGAAATCGCCATAATCGCTAACTTCGCCGCCGCACGTGAACCGCGAACCGCTATAAAGCAACGCGTAGACCTTGCCGTTTTCAACAACTAACTCAAGCCCGTCTATATCGTCGTCGGAGCAAAGTTTATCACCCGCATTTGCGCCGATCAAGTTTAAAAATTCGTAAACGCTAACTTTTTGATTGACGATTGTTAGCCGCGAATAAAACTCTACGCAACCGTTTTTAGCAAGCGGATCAAACGAAAGAGCAGCCGTGCCCGATAAATCGAACCCGAAAGCGCTTGCCGAAACGGCGTAATCGCGCCTGCCGAACGCCGCGTATTCGCCTAAATCGCTAGGCAAAACCAATCGTTTATCCGAAACCGCAAGCTCTAAGGCGGCTACCTTTTTACCAAGAACGAGTTGCGCGCTTGCCGTGCCTATTCTGCCGCCCGCCACGTACAGTTCGATAACGGCTGAAAAATCTTCGCCCTCGCCTAAAACGCCGCCTTGCCTCAACGCCGCGGTTATAAGCGAGCTAGCCTCTCTAGTTAAAGTAAGCGTATAAACTCTGTCGTCTTGCGCGCTTTTTTCAATTTTAAAGTAGCTCAACAAATCGAGCGCGTTGCCAAGCGCGCCGGAAGAACCGCTTGCGCTAGAGCCGAACGCGCCGCCGGTGCCGCCCGCCGCCGAGCCGCCCGCCGAGCCGTTTAACAGCGACGACGGAAAATAATATTTAGCCCCCGCAACGTTAACGTAAATTTTTCCGCCCTTATAAAACGCCTCTAACGCGCCGGTAGACGGCAAAACCGAAAGTGCCGCCTCTAACGAATTGGCGGTAGCCGTTCCGTTTAAAAACGCGTTTAAATCTGCCTTAATATGTATTTTAACGGGGATTTTTACTTCGTTATAAACCGCCTCGCCGCTAAACAGCACGCCGCCGTTTATATCGGAGGCTAACGCCGCGTTGGCAACCGTTTGCAAATTTTCGTCCGCGGGCTTGCCCGTTATCGGGTTAATAAAGGTAGGCTCGCTGCCAAGCGCAGCGTTATATTCTTCCGCGTAAGGAATTTCTACTGCTTCGTTGAATTTTGAAAACTCGTAATTTAACTCTTGCTCGCAAAACGTTTTGCCTAAAATAGCAACCGAAATATTGTATTTTTGCGTTATTTTTAGGCTCAGCGGAACGAAATCGTTACTTACGGTCAAGGTTAAAATCGGGTTTTCTGTATACTCCGGCAAAGCGGTAAGCCCGCCGAACTCGCGCGATTGCAAGGCGCAAAGCGGAGTGCCGCTAACCTTATCTACCTCGTAAACGTAAACGCTAGCACCCTCGTCGGAGGCTTGCTTATCGAGCTTGCCCGAAAGCACCGTGCTTTCGTTAAGCACTAATCCGCACAAAAGTTTAGAGGGCAACACGCCGTAAACGTTTTTATAGTTTTCGCTATCCGAGCAAATTATATCGCCGCGGTTGCCGTCTATAAAAGCGACCTTGCCGTTTTTTTCAAACGCGCGATGCATAGACGTTACCGGTTTTCTGTATACTCCGGCAAAGCGGTAAGCCCGCCGAACTCGCGCGATTGCAA
>CAYZWD010000015.1:0-10767 GCA_964482115.1 uncultured Acidiphilium sp.
TATTTAGGAGCGTTAAAATATCAACGTAAACTATCAATAAGTCTAATTTTAAGGAGAAATATGTTTAAAGCAAAAAAGAAACTATTAGGAACGTGCCCGGTTTGCGGCGAACGTCTTACCGTAAACGAGCTTAGTTGCGGCGGGTGCGGAACTCGCTACGTAGGCGATTTTAAGCTGAGTAAGTTCGATTATTTACCCGAAGAATTGCAAAATTTTGCGCTGGTATTTATAAAAAACGCGGGCAACATCAAGCAAGTAGAGGCAGAATTAGGCATTTCTTATCCTACGGTAAAAAAGAATTTAGAAACGCTTATAGACCGTTTGGGCTTTGATAGGAGCGTAGTAAGTTCTGTTAAACTCACCCGCGAGGGCATACTTAAAATGCTTAAAAACGGCGAAATCGACTTTGACGAAGCCGAAGAAATGCTTAAAAATCTTTAGTTTTAGCTTAAAACGGTTCGGACATGGTTCAATTTTAACAGTAAAAAGCAAGATTCAAATACTTTAATTATAGAGAGGTTTTATATGATACGTAATTTTTTGCACGGTTTAAACGAAGCCGCGCGCGCAAACGGGCTAAGCGAAAGCGCTAGGCGCGCTTTGGTTGAAAAATACGAAAGGCGCTACTGTTTAGCTTTGGAGGCGGGCTTTAGCGCCGAAGAGGCGATTGAAAAGTTCGGTTCGCCCGAAAAAATAGTAAAAGACGCGTTGGCTGCGGACGGCGGCGCGCAAAGCGAAAGCGATGCAAGCGAAAACGGCGCGAATACCAACGCGACCGCAAATTCAAATATCGGCGCAACCGATTCGAACGCCGATTCAGCCGCCGATTCAGCCGCCGATTCAGCCGCCGACGAAAGCCCAAACGCAAGCCGTAACGATGGCGCAAAAAACGGTAGACTTAACGAATTTACCGTAAGCGTTTTCGATTCGGACGTAAAAATTATCGCCGTCGACGAGTCGGGTATAAGGGTAAAGGTTAGCGGCAACGTAAATTACGATAGCGAGAATAACGAAAAGTTGTTTAGTTTTAGCGAGGTTGCCGGCTCGAAAAAGCGGCGTATTTTCGGTGTTAACGAAGATAAAGGCGGCGAGGTTTATATTTACGTTAACAAGCGGCTGGGTTTTAACCGCGTGGATATCAGTTCGGGCGGCGGCGGCGATATCAAGTTTGAAAATTTCGATTTCAAAACCAAAAGTTTTACGTTGAGCACTATTTCGGGCGATGCGGTCGGGGCAAACGTGGTTGCCGAGCAAAAAGCCAATATAAGCACGATATCCGGCGACGTAACGTTAAAAAGGTTTGTAGCGCCCGCGTTAACCATAAGCACTATTTCGGGCGACGTAATCATTAAGGACGCAACGGCGCGAACGGCACGCATGAGCAGTATTTCGGGCGACGTTTTAGTTAGCGGCGAAATAGGTGCTTACAAAACTTCTAGCATATCGGGCGAAGTTACGGTAAACGCTAAAAAAACTTGCGAAACCGTTGAAGAAATGATTAACCGTAATTTAAAAGGCGTGGCTAAAAACCTTAACGACCTCGGCAAAGAATTGAAAACGCAATTTTGCGCCGACGACGGCGAAGAAAACGAAGACTGACGATTTAGTAACGTAAATACAGAGCCGACTGCCTTTAAAGTGTGCGGCGATAAAGCGTTAATAAAAAATGAGCGCAAAATAAGTAAGGAGATTTTGAGTTTTGGAAAGCAAATCAACAAAAAAAGTAAGTTGCGTTGAAGAAATCGGCGCTAAAAACCTCAACGATAAAAAAGTCAGCCCCACGGCGTTCGTTATAAAAAAGGCGCTAAAAGTTAACAAGCGGCTTGCGTTTTATTTTATAGCTAAATTTATAAGTTCGCTAGCCGTGCCGTTTTTAGGTTCGCTTTTAGCTGCGTGCGCGGTGCATATGCTGGCTGGCGGCTATGAAATAAGCGAATATTTCGGTGCTATGGCGGGGTTGGCGGTGCTAACGCTCGCGTTCGAAGTAATAAAAATTTACTCAACCGAGCGCTATCAATGGCAAAGCACGTTCGTTAGGTGCGGCGACTTTTTGTGCGAGGTAGCAGAAAAATCGCTAACGGACGACTACGATAAAATCGAGCCGCGCGAATGCCAAACCAAGCTTTGGGCTGCGTTCGAGGCGTTAGGTTCTAATTGGGTAGGCGTCGAGGGAATGCTAAAAGATTTATCGACAGCGAGCGTTAGCTTTGCGGGTATGCTGTTTTACGGCGCTTTAACGGGTTTTTATTGCCCCTACGCGCTGCTGCCGTTAATTTTTTCGGTTGCGGCGGACTTGTTTTTTACGGTAACCGCGGGCAAGCTTTACGAACGCTCGCGTGAAAAAATCAACGAATGCTCGCGTGAAAACGATTATTTGCGTTCGGTTTCTAAGTCGGCTTACGGCAAGGATATCCGCGCGTTTAAGCTTGAAAATTGGCTTATTAAAAAAAGCGAACAGCTTATAAAAAGGCGTATAGACGCTGAAAGAAGCTATCGGTTGAACAACTTAGGCAAAGATTTAACCGGCGTATTTTTCAACGTCGCGCGCGAGGCGGTTACTTATTTAGTTTTGGCATCGGCGGTTATCGGCGGCGAAATGTCTATTGCGTCGTTTACGTTCGTAACGGGGCTTACCGCGGGTTTTTCAACATGGCTAAGCGATTTTTCGGGCTCGGCGTATCGTTTGCACTCGCACAGCAAACAAGTTGCCGCATATCGCGACTTTTTAGAGGATAACGGGCAAGAAAAAGCCGCGCGCGAGGTAGCAGTTACCGCGCCCGTCGAAATAGAGCTTGAAAACGTAAGTTTTACCTATCCCGGAGCGGAAAAACCCGTGCTTAACGGCGTTTCGTTTAAAATACCCGCGGGCGGAAAAGTAGCGCTGGTTGGCAACAACGGCGCGGGCAAAACTACTTTGGTCAAACTGCTTTGCGGGCTTTACCGCCCGACCTCCGGCGTTATTAAAATAAACGGCGAAGATATAAGCAAATTCCCGCGCGAAGAATATTATAAGCTTATTTCCGCGACGTTTCAAGAGAGCAATCTTTTTGCCTTCGGCGTGCAAGATAACGTAACTTGCACGGACGGCGATAAAGCAAACGAACCCGCGTTTTGGCAAGCGATAGAAAAAGCGGGGTTAACGCAAAAAATTCGCGATTTACCGAAAGCCGAAAAAACTTTCGTAACGCGTGAGTTCGATAAAAACGGCGTTGATTTTTCGGGCGGCGAAAAACAGAGGCTTATGCTTGCCCGCGCAATTTATAAAAACGCGCCGATTTTGCTGTTAGACGAACCCACAGCCGCGCTCGATCCTATCAACGAAGAAAAAATATATAAACTTTATCAATCGCTTGCGCAAGGCGTAACCTCGGTTTTTATTTCGCACAGACTAGCTTCAACCCGCTTTTGCGATGAAATTTTAGTTTTGAACGGCGGAAAAATTTCCGAGCGCGGCACGCACGAACAGCTTATGAAAAACGGCGGAGAATACGCCGCGCTGTTCGAAGTTCAGGCTAAATATTACGCTGACGACGCCGAAAAAACGAAAAGCGATAAAAGCGGCGAAAGTATCGTTTGCGGCGAAAATTCCGAAAACGGAAATTCGCTAGAAGAACAATTAAACGGGGAGGGCGCGTTATGAATAATAAAAAACGAAAAAACGAAAACCGTGAAAAGAACGAAAAAAACGTCGGACTAAAAGACGCGGTAAAGTGTTTTAAGCTTAGCGCGAAATTATGCCCGCAGTTCGTTGCCTCGGCGTTTATAAATCAATTTTTTGCCGATATTATTCCGTTTATAAGCATAATATTTTCATATTTTATAATAAACGCGTTGGTCGAAAAAGCGCAAGTCGGCTACGTTTTCACGCTGATAGGCGCAATGCTCGCGCTTTATTTTGTTTGCTATACGGCAATGCGCGTCGCAAGGCATTATTTAGAAAAATACGAAAGCGTTTTAGAATATAAAATCGACGCCGCCGTCGCTAAAAAAAGCTTTTATTCAGACTACGCGCAAACAGAAGACCCCGCCGTTTTGCAAATGCTTCAAGCCGCGCTGGAGGGCGCGAACTCTAACGGCGGAATCGCAAATTTAATACTTTGCGGAGCGCAAGTTTTCGGCGCGACGTTAAAAATCGCGTATTCGCTGGGGCTAATAATAAGCGTTTTCGTTTCGGGCGCGGGCACGGGCGCGGGCGCGTTGTATAATTTTGCGGCTAGCCCGCTCGGCGGTGCGGCGATAATCGCTTTGCTTTGCGGCACGGTTGCGGTTTCGGTGTTCGTTTCGCGGGCAGACGCGCGCGCCGCGGTTGCCGTTATGGAAGGGAATATTGAAAACAACCGAAAATTCAGCTATATTTTCAGCGTATGCACCAACTACGTTTTCGGCAAAGATATTAGAATTTACGGCATGAACAACCTATTAATGCCAAAGGTGCGGGGCGCTCAAAACGACCTTAACGCGCTTTGGAATAAATATTCAAACTTAAACATAAAGTTTCAATGCGTAACCACGGTCGCCTCGTATTTATTGTTGTTTGCGGCGTACGCATACGTGGGGCTGCGCGCCTATTATAATATAATATCGATAGGAGCGGTGGCGGCGGGCGTAAGCGCGGTAACCTCGGTAAGCGCGTCCGTTTCTACGTTTTTAGAGTTGCTTACGGAGGTAAAGCGCAACGCCTCGTATTTAAAATATTATTCGGATTATTTAGAGTTGCCCTCGGCTGTCGGTTACGGCAAATTAGAAACCGTGCCCGATTCCATGGATATAGAGTTTAAAAACGTAAGCTTTAAATACCCCGGGCAAAGCGTTTATGCGCTTAGAAACGTAAGTTTTAAAATAAACTCGGGCGAAAAAATCGCGTTCGTCGGCAAAAACGGAGCGGGCAAAACCACGCTGATTAAGCTGCTTTTAAGGTTTTATCCGCTAACCGAGGGCGAAATTTTGGTTAACGGAGTTAATATAGAGCAGTTTTCGCGTAGCGCGCTATACGATTTATTCGCGGCTGTTTTTCAAGATTTCAAGCTGTTTTCTTACACGCTTAAAGAAAACGTCGCTTGCGGCGAGATTGACGAAAACGTGAATACGACCGCTGAAAATACCGAAAACCGCGTGGTTGAGCGTTTAACTAGGGTCGGCGTTTACGAGCGGTTTAAAAAGGAGCAAAAGGGTATAAATTCCGTGCTTTATCAAAACAACCGTGAAGACGGCTTAGAAATTTCGGGCGGAGAGGCGCAAAAAATAGCCGTAGCCCGCGCGCTTTATAAAAACGCGCCCGCCGTTATATTAGACGAGCCCACTTCCGCATTAGATCCGCTAGCGGAGGCTGAAGTTTACGAAAAATTCAACTATTTAGTCGGCGGAAAAACTTCTATTTACGTTTCGCACAGAATGAGTTCTTGCCGCTTTTGCGATAGAATAGTCGTGTTCGACGGCGGTACCGTTGCTCAGCTCGGCACGCACGATCAGCTTTTAAAAGAGGGCGGTGTGTATAGCGAAATGTGGAACGCGCAAGCCAAATATTACGCACGGAGCTAACCTCGTAACCGCCCGCCTTGTGCAAAGGAAGCCTGCACGCGATAGCGTAACGGGGAATGACAGCCGAAGCAAAAAATCAACACAATAAAATTACTGAAAGTGCCGTTAATCGACTTATAGCGGCACTTTTTTATTGATTAAAAGCCGACGCGTTAGGTCACGAATATAAAAACGGCGTATGCACGCGTTGCGGCGGCAAGTTTATAGATAACGTAACGCCGAACACCGAGCACCCGACCTACGGCATGTATTTCGTAATAGACGATATCAAGAGCGCGTACGGTCCCGAAGTAATAAACGAATACGGCGTATTGCTTTACGTAAACGAAGGCGCTAAGCTAGACCGCGTTGCCGTATATTTAACCCAAGACGGTAACATGTGGCGCCGTTGCATAGCGTGCACGGGGAGCGATATAGAATTTGCCGTATACGTACCTTATTTATCATATAACGAAAACATATATTACACGGGCTTAAACAACGGCGGAATAAACACGTTTACTCTTTCTAAGGGTAACGACGGCATTTGGCGCTATAGCGAATACGCTACCATAGGCGTTAACTTAGAAGATTATAAAGGCAACTTGCTTTTAAGCTTATACGATATAGGTCAAGCGGGCGCAAAAACCCGAAAATTCGACGACCTTGCCAAAATGAAAGCTTGGCTAAAAGGCTACGACGAAACGCACGTTCACACCGCCGTAACCGACGCAGCTATAGCTGCAACTTGCACGGAGGGGGTTACACGGCGGGCAGCCACTGCTCCGAATGCGGCGAAAAGCTAACCGAGCGCACGGCTATTCCAGCGCTGGGGCACAACTATGCTGAAAACGATAAAAGGCTACGCCGCCACGTGCACCACGTTCGGTTTAACGGACGGCTCTACGTGCACCCTTTGCGGAAGCGTTCTAACCGAACAGCAACAAATAGCCAAGCTCGGGCATAATTACGTAAACGGCACGTGCGCGAACGCGGGCTGCGGCGCAAAAGATCTTTCTTACAACGCCGCCTCCGGCGCTACTTATACCGAAGATGGCAATTATATTTACTTCGGCAGCTACCCGCAAACGAGCGTTAGCGATAGCACGCTTATTTCCGCGCTAAACGCGCAATCGGGCAGCTTGCCTACGTCCTCGCAGTTCAACGGCTGGACTAATTACGAATACTTTATAAGTTTTAGCAACGCAACCGCGTTTATGTGGTATAAAGATATTACTTACGGCGGCGCAAAATACCGCGGCGTATACTTCACAAGCTACCGCCAGTATTGGTGTGATTACAACAGTTCTGCCGGTAATACTTATCAAGACGATAACGGATATACCACGGGCACGCGTTATTGGTTTAAATACGAGCCCTTAAAATGGCGCGTGTTAACCAAGCAAAACGGCAAAGCGTTTTTGCTTTGCGACGTAGCAATTGATAGCCAAGCTTATCAAAATACTTATACTTCCGATAGTAGCACAAGCGAATATTACAATAATAACGCGTCTGCGCCTAGCGGAACGTATGCAAACAACTATGAATACAGTACAATTCGCGCATGGCTAAACAACAACTTCTATAACACGGCGTTTAGCGCGGCGCAGCAGGCGTTAATTCAAACCACGGTTGTAAATAACGGCGCGCGCAGCACTAACCCGAATAATATCGCTACGGAATTTAACGGCGACGCTAATACTTACGCATGCTCTAACACAAACGATAAAATATTCTTACTATCCCGGCAAGAAATAACAAATTCCGCATACGGGTTTAATACAGATCCTTACGCATCATATACCGCAAGTCGGTTTAAATGTACGGATTACGCAAAAGTTCAAGGCTGCTGCGTTTCCAAAGAAAGCAGCTACCTAGGGAACTGCTACTTCTGGTTGCGTTCGCCTAGCGACATTTGTAGTGGCCATGCGTGGGACGTTGGCGACGAGGGCTATCCTACCTATAGCATCACCGTCGACAAAACTGACTACGGCGTGCTTCCCGCTTTGTGGCTTGCCATGTAGGCAAGCCGCCACGCCCCCCCCCGCAAAAAAACTGCAATAAAAAAAGTTGGCAAAGCCACAAAAGAAAAAAAACAGGCGGCGCGTGGCAATCCGCGGGCAAAGCCCGCAATCAAGCGGGCGGGCTCTCGGCTTGAATAACGAAAAAACTTGCCTCACCCTTCGGATGAGGCAAGTTTTGCTCTTATTTACGCGGGTTCTAAAGAACAAGGTTTGCGAAGTCCGCCGCTTTTTACGCGGTCTCTAAAACGCAAGGCGGGCAAGTTCTGCCGTGGCGCCTTAAAATTATTCGCTGCGAAGGGCGATAACCGGGTCTTTTTTAGAGGCGTAGCCGGAGGGGATAAGCCCCGCTATTAAGGTTAAAGCTACGCTTATAATAACTAGTATAATTCCGCCTGCCGCGGGCAAAGCCGCTACGTTCGGAATACCCGCCAGCGAGTTTATCAAAATGCTTATGGGTATATCTAAAAGTACGGTTATAATAATGCCCAGCGCGCCCGAAATAAAGCCGATAATAACCGTTTCGGCGTTAAACACGCGGCGAATATCGCGTTTCGAAGCGCCTATCGAGCGCAAAATACCTATTTCTTTAGTGCGCTCTAAAACCGAAATATAGGTTATAACTCCTATCATTATCGAAGAAACGACTAGCGATACCGAAACGAACGCTATCAATACGTAAGTAATGGCGTTTATTATGGTGCTTATCGAACTCATCATCATTCCGACGTAATCGGTGTATTTAATTCGTTTGCTTTCTTCTTTGCCTACGTTGTAATCGTTTATAAGGTTTACTATAAAATCTTTGTTTTCAAACGAGGTGGGGTAAATGGCAATGCCGGTCGGGTCGGCTTTGTCTGCCATACCTAAAAGTTTATAGGTAGAAGTAAGCGCCGATTCGGGGGAGTTTAACAGTAATAAAGCGCCGGTGGGGTTGCCGTCTTTATCTGCGTCCGCGCCCAAAACGTCGTAAGAGATGGTTACTTTTTGCGAACCGTCGCGATATTCCGCAACGTTAACCGCCTCTTTTTGCGCTTTAACTACTTCAAGCTCGTTGGTTTTGTCTATCAAATAATCCGAAAAAGCGGGGGTGTAATAAATATTTTTAGAAAGCGCGCCGCCCGTTACCCCCTCTTTAAGCCTAACCACGCCGCAAATTTCAAGGTCGGTGCTTTGGTTTTTTAAAAGCTCGGTTAAAAACGCCTCGTCGTTTTCGCGGCTGACGTAACGGAAAATTTCGTGCGAGTTGCCGTCTAACGCGTCTTCGCCGTCTAGCTTGATAGACGGTGTTTTGTCGTCTTTAACGTAATATTGTCCGTTTAAAAGAGCGGAGTATTTTTTGCCTACCAGCTCGTCTAGTTTAAACTCGGTCGAATAAGAATAGTTTTCGCCAAAAGTTTTATCCAGCTGTTCTTGAGCGTTAAATTCGGCGCTGCCCATAACCCGCTCTAAAACCGTGTATATCATTTTAGAAAACAAGTAGCTTACGTTTTCGTCGGAAATCAGCCCCATGAAATACATGGAATAGTCGGGCAGTCTGTTATATTCGTCTACAACCACTAAAAGCTGCCACGGTTCGCCTTTTTCGGGCGCGGAATAGCTGGGCCACTTGCCCGCGATTAGATCGTATTGCGATTTTATAAGCGAATCGTTATCTAAAAGCTTGCCCCAAGTGCCGGTCGAATCCATCATCATTTTAAAGTTGTTGTAATACGCCTCGGCGTAGTCTTTAAAATAGGGTTTGGTCGCGTATTCGCCGATGTAAGTTTCTAGCGAGGCTATCGCGTTTATTTTTCTTAGCCGTTCGTCTTTTTTGCCGCTCGGGTCTGCCGTCGAACCCGAACCGCCCGCCGTGTCGCCCGCGCTTTCCGAGTAGCGGTTATAAAGGTTTACGTCGTAGTTATAAGTATAATAAACGGCGCTTATTTTATCGGGATAAGTATTTACTAAATCGGCTTCGTCTAAATATTTTTTAAATTCTTTAAGGTCGTTGGCGTTGTAGGTGTCCGTAAACGAATTCAGCATTCCGCCTATCGCGTCGTTAGAGGTAACCACGCCGCTGTCGGGGTATTTTTCGCCTTGCGAATCGCTCATTTGCCCCATAAACGCCGTAGCGTAAGAAGTCATGTTAAGGCTCGATTGCGATATGCTCACCGGGTAGTTCGATAAAACGTTGCGCTGGGCGGACGTTACGTAGCCGTTAAACCCCGCCGAAAGCGAAAGTATAAGCGCTATGCCGATAATGCCTATAGATCCCGCGAACGAGGTTAGCGCCGTGCGCGCTTTTTTCGTGCCTAAATTGTTAAACGAAAGCGACAGCGCGGTTTTTAAACTCATCGAAGGTTTTTTGCTTTTGCCGCGTTTTTTTTCAAGCAGTTTTTGCTCGTCTTGCTCGCGGTTTTTTTGCGCGTCCGTATATTCGAAGGGGTTAGAATCGTCGTTCACCACGCCGTCTTTAAGCTTGATTATTCGCGTGGAATATTGCTTTGCAAGTTCGGGGTTGTGCGTTACCATAACCACCAGCTTGTCCTTAGCAAGCTGTTTTAATATGTCCATAACCTGAACGCTGGTTGCGGTGTCTAGCGCGCCGGTCGGTTCGTCGGCTAAAATAATTTCGGGGTCGTTAACTATTGCTCTGGCTATGGCTACGCGTTGCATTTGCCCGCCCGAAAGTTGCGCGGGCAGCTTATTGGTTTGGTCTTTTAGCCCGACTTTTTCAAGCGCTTGTTCTGCGCGTTTTTTGCGCTCTTGCTTTTGCACGCCGGAAAGGGTTAACGCAAGCTCTACGTTAGCTAAAACCGTTTGGTGCGGAATTAGGTTGTAGCTTTGAAAAACGAAGCCTATAGAGTGGTTTCTGTATGCGTCCCAGTCGCCGTCGCCGTATAGTTTGGTCGAAGTGCCGTTAATAACTATATCGCCGGAAGTGTAACGGTCTAGCCCGCCGATAATGTTTAAAAGCGTGGTTTTTCCGCAGCCGGAAGGGCCTAGAATAGAAACGAATTCGCTTTTTCTAAAGCTTAAGTTAATTCCGCGCAAGGCGTGCACGGTTTGGTCGCTAACTGCGTAATCTTTGGTTACGTTTTTTAATTGAAGCATAAAATAAAAATCCTTTTATCGTCTTTTGGCGGATCTTGCCGTTTTAATTTGCGTTAAAATAATAAAATATTATAGCTTTTATTATAGCTTTTTTTTAGTTAATTTTCGGTAAACTTACGCGCGGGCTTTATAG
>CAYZWD010000016.1:0-10506 GCA_964482115.1 uncultured Acidiphilium sp.
GAATACGCGGGGCTCGATTATTCTAGCGACCAAAGCTACGTTTACTTTATGCGCGATAATTTGTTCGACCATATCGATATCGACCTCAAAAATACTAATATCGAAAACGGTAAAGCCGCCGATCGCGCCGCAGAGTGCGCCCGCTACAACGCGCTTTTAGAAACTCTTCAACAAGACGTTCAAGTTCTTGGTATAGGTTCTAACGGGCATATCGCTTTTAACGAACCCGGCACCGAATTCGGTAGCGTTACGCATATCGTCGATTTAACCGAAAGCACTATTAAAGATAACTCTCGTTTGTTTGAAAGAATAGAAGACGTTCCCCGTCAAGCGTTCACCATGGGGCTTAAAAACATTATGAACGCCAAAAAGATTCTTATCATGGCTAACGGCGCAAACAAGGCTAAGGCTGTTTACGGCTTAGTTAAGGGCAAAGTTACCGAGGACGTTCCCGCGTCTATCTTGCAACTTCACCCCGATTGCGTGCTTATTTGCGACGAGGCTGCCGCTGCTTTGATTAAGTAAGTTTAATAGCGTAAATTTGAATAATAAAAACCGCTTTTGCCGATTTTGTTCGGCATAAAGCGGTTTTTTTAGTTTGTTCTGTTTATTTTTAGCGGTTTTTAAGCCAAGTGGAGGGCAGTAGGGTTAATAGTAACGGGTAAATTTCAAGCCTACCGAACAGCATTGCCAGCGATAGCAAGAATTTGGCCGGATAAGAAAAACACGAATAGTTTGCGGCGGCTTCGCCGTATGCGGGGCCCATGTTGTTAAAACAGCTAACTACCGCCGTAAGGTTTGCTTCTAGCGATAAATTTCCGAAAAGCGACACTAACAAAAATAAACCTATTATAAAAGCCGAATAAATGGCAAAATAAGTTGTTATTGAATAAGTGGCGGAGGAATCTAGCCGTTTGCCTTCGAATTTTATAACGTTAGTTGCGCGCGGGTGAACTCTTTTGCGCAATTCTTTTTTAACTATTTTAACTAAAATAACGAAGCGCGAAATTTTTAATCCGCCGCCCGTAGAGCCTGCGCATGCGCCTATTAGCATTAAAAAGAACAAAATCGCTTTGGACGTAGCGGGATAAGCGTTGATATCTCCCACCGTAAAGCCGGAAGACGTCATTATCGAAGAAACGTGAAAAAACGAAGATCTTACCGCGTCGCCTACGTTCGAGTATATTGCCGAAGCGCTCGTTAAAAGGTTTACCGTAATCGCAACCGAGCAAAAAATCATCATTCCAAAATAAACGTGCATTTCTTCGGATTTGAAGGCGGCTTTTATTTTTTTAATTATAATAAGGTAATAGAGGTTGAAATTTACGCCGAAAAGCGCCATAAAAATAGCTATTACCCATTGCAAATACGGGCTATATCCTGCAACGGAATCGTTTTTTATGCCTAATCCGCCCGTACCTGCCGTTCCGAAAGCATGAAGCACGCTATCGTAAAGCGGCATGCCGCCTACCAGCAATAAAATTATTAAAACGGCGGTCATAACTAAATAAATTATATATAGTATTTTAGCCGTATCTTTAGAGCGAGGAACTAATTTATCAACGGTAGGTCCGGGCATTTCCGCTCGTAAAATATGCATAGAACGATCCGGTGTTTTTGCCGTAATAGCCATAATGAAAACTAAAACGCCCATGCCGCCTATCCATTGCGCAAACGAGCGCCAAAACATAGTTCCGCGGCTTAGGCTTTCAACGTTTTGCAAAACGGAAGAACCCGTTGTCGTGAAGCCGCTTACCGTTTCAAAAAAAGCGTCGAAATAATTAGGTATATCACCGCTTATAACGTAGGGGAGTGCGCCTATTGCCGAAAGCGAAAGCCATACGAGCGCCACTATTATAAGCCCCTCGCGCGAATAAAAAACTTGGCTTGTAGGTTTAAAAATAAGGGTTAGTGCAAATCCTAGCGCTAAGGCTAAAGCTATCGTTATTAAAAATGCCCATATGCACGCCTCGCCGTATATAAGCGAAACTATTGCGGGAACGGCGAGCAAAGCTCCTAAAAGTTTAAGCGTTTGCCCCGTAGTATAAAAAATTATTTTGTAATTCATAATTGTGAAAAAAAATTAAAAGTGTGGCTATAAGTCCGTTAACGGCATGTTTAGCGTTATTTTAATACGTCTTTTAGGTCGAACAGTTTTTGCCCCGCTGCGATAACTATAACCTTATCTCCTTTATCGATATAGTCTTCGCCGCCGGGGATAAACGCAGTTTTATTACGCGTGATACCGGCTATCAGTATACCCGATTTTAGTTTTACGTTTTTAAGGGGGGTTTTTAATGCCGGAAAGTCTTCAACTACGTTGAATTCAAGTGCTTCAGCTTCGCCGTTAAGCAAGCGGTAAAGAGTTTCTACGTTGCTACCCAGAGAGTTTTGAAGCGCTCTTGCATAGCGAACGAGTGTGTCGGCAATTATGTATTTAGGAGAAATAAGCGTTTCCAGCCCCAACCGTTCGGCAATCGTTTCAAGCTCGCGGCGGTTGACTTTGCTAATAACTTTCGAAACGCCGCGCGTAATGGCGTAAGCGCCGATAAGAATATTAGTTTCGTCGTTGCCCGAAAGCGCTACGAATGCGTCGGTCGTATCGATTCCTTCTTCCATAAGCGTTTCTTGGTTCATTCCGTCGCCGTTGATAACCAACGCTTTATCTAGTAGATCTGAAAATTCTGCGCATCGGGCGGCGTCGCGCTCTATAACTTTAACCGAGGTATGTTCGGATAATAACTTTTTACCTAAATAATAAGCGATTCGGCTTGCACCCAAAAGCATAACGTCGCGCGTTTGCTTATGGGTTACCCCTAACGTTTTTAAAAGCGAATGCACGTCGTCGCCGGCGGCGGTAAGTCCTATTTTATCACCCGCATGTAAACGGAACGAGCCGTTAGGAATATAAACGTTATTACCGCGTTGAACGGCGCTAATTAAAAAGTGTTCTTTAACCTTTTTGCGCAAATCTATCATCGAAATGCCGTCTAGTGCGGAACCTTGTTTTACTATTATTTCAACCATTTTAAAAGCTCCGTTTTCAAAGCTTTCAACTTTGGTTGCAAACGGCAGTTTTAAAACGTTATAAAGCGCTTCGGCCGTCAGCAGTTCCGGGTTGATTACCATAGAAAGCTCTAATGCGTCACGCATAAAACCTAAGCTTTCGGTGTTGTATTCAGAACTTCTAATTCGTGCAACGGTGTGCTTTGCCCCTAGTTTTTTCGCGGCGAAGCAGCTAAGCATATTTAGCTCGTCCGAATCGGTAACGGCAATAAACAATTCGGCGTTGCTAACGCCGGCTTCTTCGAGTTTATCGTACGACGTACCGTTGCCGCAAAGCCCCATAACATCGCACGTGTCGGTAACTTCGGTAATAACTTCAGGGTCGTTATCGATAACGAGTACGTCGTGTTGTTCGTTTGCAAGGCTTTCAGCTATGGTTTTACCTATTTTGCCACAGCCTACGACGATTATCTTCATAAATACCTTCTTTATTTTTTATTAAAAGTATATCACTTTGCGCCGTTTATGTCAATAAAAAACTTGCCCGCATACGGGTTATTGTTTTTTGCGTTCGGCAAGCTAAAACGTAGATTTAAAATCGGGTTTTAATTTAAAAAAAGCGATAGTTAATAAAAAAGTGCCGCTATAGGTCGATTAGCGGCACTTTCGTCGTGTTTAGTTTGCTATATTTTCGCTACGTTTTATATTCGTAACGTTTTATGTTTAAAAATTTTCGCTACGTTTTATACAAAGAAATAAAAAGCAAAAAGCGATTATTCGTCTGAAAAAGTAAACTTATATTTTTTTCTGAACTCGGTAGGGGTTAGCCCCGTGTTGCGTTTGAACAAGCGGTTAAAATTTGCGATAGAATCGTAACCGATAGTTTCGGCAATTTCGATAATGCGCATATCTGAATTTTTTAGCAATTCCATCGCGTAGTTTATTTTAGTGGTTTGTATGTATTGCGAAATGGTATAGCCGGTATACTTTTTAAAAATACGCAAAACGTTAGAATAGCTGTAGTTTGCGGTGCTTGCCAAGTCTTTTTTAATGGATACCTCGCGCAAAAGCGGGTTAGAAAGCGTTTCTAAAAGCTGAATAACGCATTCGGGCATTTTTTTAAGTTTTACGATTTTTTGATTAATTAAAATCGATATAAGTTCGGCAAAAAGTAAGCGGCAACGCGTTTCTTTTTCTTTCAAGTCGCTAAAAACCATCGATTGTATTACCAGCGTGTTTTGCACCATGCTGTTTAGCTGAATGGGGTTGAGCGTAAACGATAAATCGCTATGCGAATTTAATTCTTCCAGCTCGTAAAAAGCTAGCAACGCTTGCATATATGCGGGTTTAACCATAAACGTAATAGTCTGCACCGATTGGTTTTGGTAGGCTACTAATTTGTGTTTATCTTGCGGGCGAATAAGGCAAGCCGCGCCTTTTTGCATAACCGTTTGCGCGTCGTTAAGGTGATGAACTACCGCTCCTTCCGAAACGATAACGAGTTCATAGTATTCGTGAGTATGTAAAAAAGGATAATCGAAGTTAGTGTAATAAAACGAAACGTTCGAACCTTTCCATGGCGTAGCCGTTTCGTATACGGCGACGGTTTCAATGTTATTTGCGGGCGCGCGCAACGAATAAATAGGGCGTTGTTGTTCCATAGCAGAGTTTTCCTCCTTGCCGTAATTCTATACCAAAACAAAAAAAATGTCAATACTAAAAAACCAAACATGGAACTTTTGGATAAGGTTTTGGAATGATAAGACTTGAATGCGGCGAAAAAACATGTTAATATTTTAGTAAGAGGCGATAGAAAACCGCCGATTAGCAATAATACGTATGCGGCGTAGCTCAAGCTGCGCGCGTCGTTGCGGAGAATGAATATGATTATGCAAATTTCGGATTGGAAATTAAAAATAAAGCAAAGCGCCGCTTTTTTGCCTTGCGAAAAGGTTATCGAAGCGGTTGTTCCCGGCGATATTACGGCCGACTTATACCGCGCGGGCGTTATAGACGATCCGTTTTTCGGTTTAAACCATAAGCGGCTCGGTTGGATTCAGCAAAGCGATTTCGTATATTTTACCGAATTTACCGCTAGTTTAGGGCTTTTAAACAGCGAAGAAATTTTGCTGGAATTCGACGCGATAGATACTTTTGCCGATATTTATTTAAACGGCGAACTTTTAGGTAGCACGGATAACGCGTTTTTAAAATATACGTTCAGCGTAAAAAAGCTTTTAAAAAGCGGAGCGAACGAATTGCGCGTAGAAATGCGTTCTACCTCAAAAGTTATGGATAAAATCGACGATAAGGGGTATTTCGGCGTATTTAACGTAAAACGCTTATTCATACGCAAAACTCAATGCCATTTCGGGTGGGATTGGGCGCCCGATATGCCCGCTTACGGTATATGCGGCGCGGTTACGCTTAAAGGCGTGCCTCAAAACAGAATTAGCGACGTTAGCTACGTTGCGTTTAACGAAGGGGCTTTAACCTTGCGAGCCGAGCTTAATTACACCGTGCGCAGTCAAATGGATTCTTACGGCAAAACCTTAAAAAGTCCCGATTCCGCGAGGCTTTTAGACGAACTGCGTTATACCGTGGCGTTAGAGCCTAACGTGCCGCTTGAAAAAGCCGCCGTTAAGATAGAGCAGTGCAAAATAACGGGTAAAAAGAATTTTAAAAACTTTAATATAGAGTCGCCTAAACTGTGGTATCCCGCGGGGTATGGCGAACAACCGCTGTACGGCTATAAAATAGAGCTAATCCAAAACGGAGAGGTAGTAGACGCGCGCGAGGGCAAGTTTGCTTTCCGCGAAATAAAACTCGTGCAAAAGCCTACCGGCGCGGATACGATAGGTTACAAATTTGAAATAAACGGCGAATACGTATTTATAAAAGGTTCTAACTGGGTGCCTACGGAATGCTTTAACGGCACGGTAAAGGCTGAAAAATACGAAAAGTTGGTTCGCGCTGCGGCAGACGGCAATTTAAACATGCTCCGCGTATGGGGCGGCGGCTCTTACGAAAAAGACGAATTTTACGATTTGTGCGACCGTTACGGGGTTATGGTGTGGCAAGATATGATGTTTGCTTGCGCGGATATTCCCGAGGACGACCAAGCTTTCGTTGAAAACGTTAAACGTGAAATAACCTATCAAATAAAACGCTTACGCAACCACCCATCGATAGTTTATTGGTGCGGCGGCAACGAAAAAACCGGTTCTTACGGCTTACAGATTTGCCGCGGCGATTACTTCGTAGAAGTGATTATGCGCGGACTTATAGAAAATTTAGACGGCACTCGTCCTTACGCCAAGCAAAGCCCGTGTTCGCAAACGGATATCGGCAACGATTCGGGTTCGGGCGAATCGCATGCGGGCAGTTACGAAAAATCGCTGGTAAACGGGGTTGACGAATACAGGAACAACGTTGAAAACGGCTTAGTTCCGTTCGTTTCGGAATGTGCGGTTATGGGCGCGGACACCGTTGAAACCTATAAAAAGATTTTCCCGCAGGATAAGCTTTGGGAAATGAACGAATATTGGGAAGACCGCTTGATGGATAACCCGTATTCCGCCTTAGACATGCCGTTTACGCAAAGGCAACTTTTCTATGCGGACGAGTTATACGGCAAAAGTTCTTCGCTAAAAGAATTCGTGGCTAAAAGCATGACGGCGCACGCCGAAATTTTGCGCGCGGAAATAGAGTTCGCAAGGGCGAACAAAGATAAATGCGGCGGCATAATGAATTGGATGTATTCCGACATTTGGCCCTCCGCTACGTGGGCGATAATAAATTATTATTGCGAACCCAAGCAAGCGTATTATCAAGCGCGGCGCAGCTACGCTAAAAAAAGCGTAACTTTCGTTCAGCTGGGCGGCAAGGTGCGCTTAGCCGTAATAAACGACGAATTTTGCGCGCAATCGGGCGAGATTACTTACGGTTTGAAAAAACTCGACGGCAGCGTGGTTTGGAGCAAAACCGTAAGCGTTAGCGTTAACGCGAACGGGGTTTGTTTGCAAGAACTTTGCGGCGCGGACGGCGGCGAAAACGCGTATTTGTTCGCGTGCGGCGTTTTAGGCGGAGAGCGTTTGCACGTGGTTTGGTCTAAATCGATGTGGAAAGGTTACTCGTTTAAAAGCGATTATACTTACGAAAGCAAGCAAGAGGGCGATAAGCTAGCCGTTACGTTAAAAGCAAAAACTTTCGCAAAAGGCGTTATATTAAGATTGCCCGAAAACCAAAAATATTCGTATACGGATAACTATTTCGATCTAGAGGCGGGCGAGCAAAAAACCGTGTATATAAGCGGCGGCGCGCGTTTAAGCGATTTAACCGTTACCGATTACGCAAAGGAAATTGAAAAATGAAATACGGTCTTCCTGAAAAAATAGGTAACGTTAGTTTCGAAGAGCGTTCGGGCAGATTGTTCGGCAAAGTGCAAACTTGCGGGGTTAGTGCCGAGTACGAAATACGCGAAGTAGAGCTGAAAAAACCCGTAGAAGCTATTTTAATGGACTTAGACGGCACTACGCTCACCAGCGAAGAGTTCTGGGTTTATATAATAGAGCAAACGATGCGCGAGCTTTCGGGTAACGATAAATTTTCGTTTTGCGAAAGCGATATTCCTTTCGTTTCGGGGTATACTACGTTAGACCATTTAAACTACGCCGTAAACAAATATTTTCCGAACGCCGACGTAAAAAAAGGTCTTGAAATATATCACGCGGTATCCGAGCGCGAGCTTGCAAAAATTATGCGCGGCGAGGGCAGAACGGACGCGTTTAAACCTACCCGCGGGTTAAAAGAATTTTTGCTTGAAATAAAGCGAAGAAAAATTAAAATAGGCTTGGTTACCAGCGGGCTCGATTATAAAGCCGTTCCCGAAATAACCTCTGCGTTCCGCACTTTGGGGCTTGGCGATCCGCTCGAGTTTTACGATTGCATTATTACGGGCGGGCGGCGCAAAGACGCGGGCGACTACGGAACGATAGGCGAACTTGCCGCAAAACCGCACCCGTGGGTGTACGCCGAAACGGCGCACGCGGGCTTAAAAATAAGCGATTCAACGCGAGTTTTGGGCATAGAGGACTCTGCTGCGGGGGTTTTGTCTTTACGCTTTGCGGGGTTTAACGCCGTAGGGTTGGAAAGCGGAAATATAACGGCAAGCGGGCTAAACGGCTTGTGCCGCAATAAAGTAAGCGATTTAAGCGAAATTTTAGATTTGCTGTAAATTTAAGCAAACAAAAAAACTTTTACGCAAAACTTTAATGCGTAAAAATAGGCTAAAAAACTAAAAAACCGCAAAACTCGAATCGGCAAAATCAAAATTCGAAAAGGAGTACGCCTTTTCCGTACTCCCGCGTGAGTACGGAAAAATCTTAACGGATAAAAAACGGAAAACGACAAAAAATAACGGCAAGAGTTTTAATGGGCTATCCTTTAAGCGCTCCGCCGACGATATATATAAAAAAATACCGCGAATAGCGGATAAAAAAACAAAATAATTGTATAAGGAGAAAAATACAATGAAGAAAAAACATCTAAGACTTTTATCATTCGTGCTTGCAGCCGCAGCTTTGGTAGGGTGCGGCGGAACGAACGGCGGCGGAAGCTCTAGTAGCGGCGGTTCGTCGTTGCCTAGCGGAACTACCAAGGCTTTCCAACTTAAAGTGTTCAACTTCAACGGCGGTTACGGTTCAGACTGGCTTAAAGCGGTAGAAGCCCGTTACGAAGCGCAAAGAGCGGGCAAAAAGTTCACCGTTAACGGCGTTGAATACGACGGCGTAGACGTAGTTATCGATCCCGTTAAAAAAACTCTGGGCGAAATGAGCACGACTTACAACTTTGCCTCTAACCACGTTTATTTTCACGAAGACGTTTGGTATATGAACTATTTGCGCCAAGGCAACATGTTAGAAGATATAACCGAAGCTTTGGTTAACGAAAACCCCTACGAACCCGGCAAAACGCTTTTAGATAAGCTTTCAGCCGAACAAAAGGCGTTTTATAACGTAGACGGCAAATATTACGGCGTTCCGCACTATGCGGGCTACGTAGGATTAAACTACGATATATCGCTTTTCGATAAAAAGGGCTATTGGATAAAGGACGGTTATTCTTACGACGGCAACCCCTCTAACCTTATTGATTGCTTTACTGCCGTAGCCGCCGAAAAATCTAACGGGCCGGACGGCGTTGCCGGCACCGACGACGACGGACTTCCCGCCACTTACGACGAATTCTTTATGCTTTGCGCTTATATCAATCAAAGCGGCGATATTCCTTTAACGTGGGATAACAAGAACAGAATGATTTACCTCAACTGGTTTATGCAATCGCTTGCCGCCTCTTACGAAGGTTCGGAGCAAATGAGCTTGAACTACACTTTCGACGGCACCGCTAAAAACTTAGTAAGCGTTAGCGACGACGGCGTCGTTACCAAGCTTGCCGATACCGCTATAACCAAAGATAACGGCTACGAGCTAACCAAGCAAGCGGGCAAATATTACGCGCTTTCGTTTATTGAAAAAATTGCCGATAACGAATGGTATTACAGCAAGGACGGCGAGGCTCAGTTAGACGCGCAAAACAACCTTATAAAGGGCGTTGGTGGTAAAAAAGTAGCGATGCTTATAGACGGAGTTTGGTGGGAAAACGAGGCGGATTCTACCTTTAAGGTTCAAGAACAAATAGGCAAGCCCGGCAGAAAAGAAAGTAAATACGGCTTTATGCCTCTTCCCGCGGCAACGGCTGAAAAGGCGCAAGAAAGGGTAACCGCCCTGCAAAACGGCAAGGCGGGTTACGGCTTGCTCGATACTCACAGCTCGCTTTGCTTTATCGGCAAGGGCATCGGCGCGGACGAAAAGAAAATAGCAATCGACTTCATTCAGTTCGCTTATACGGACGAATCGCTCGTTGAGTTCACCACTATTACGGATACCACCAAGGCGGTTAACTACACCGTAAGCGCGGCGGATAAAGCTAAAATGTCCACTTACGGGCGTTCTATCATTACCATGCAAGAAAATGCAGAAGTAATTCACGCTTTCTCTAAAAACACGTTCTATCAGAACAACGAAACCACGTTTGCCGACTACAACGTAATTTATACTTCTACGGTAAACGGTGCAACCGCCGCTATCGCGCTTGATAAATTTATCGGCGGCGTATCCGCTAAAACCTATTTCGACGGTTTATACACCTATCAACAAAACGCGTGGATTTCTTACGCAAAATAATAGCGTAAAAACGCGTTAAAAAAGTAGCATTCGTCGCCGCGCGGGCAAAAAAACGCCCGCGTGGGCGCTCGGATAGGAGAAAACTTATGGCTAATACACAACGAAAAGCCAAAAAGGGCTTTAAAATAAACGCATCGCTCGTGTTTTATTGCGTGCTTATGATTTGGCCCGTCTTGCAGTTTTGCGTGTTTTATATCGGGGTAAACTTCAACTCGATATTTATGGCGTTTCAGCACATAGAATACGTAGATCCAGG
>CAYZWD010000017.1:0-10420 GCA_964482115.1 uncultured Acidiphilium sp.
GTTCTTACCCGCTGTTATATCGCCCTTGGTTATAGCTATATTGTTTAAAGTAATGCTAGAAGAGGCGTTGCCCGCTTATATTTTGAAGATATTCGGAAAAAAGGTTTCGCCTATATACGGAACGCATACTATGGTTTCGTTGCTGATTTACAGCGTGTGGACGGGCTTCGGTACTAACGTTTTGATGTATACGAGCGCTATGTCTAGCGTAGACGACAGTATTATGGAGGCGGCTAAGCTAGACGGGGCTAGCGGCGTGCAAGAGTTTTGGTACGTAGTGTTACCTATGATTTATCCTACGCTAACGACGTTTATAGTGGTAAGTATTGCAACGCTATTTACAAACCAATTGAATTTGTTCTCGTTTGAAAACAGTCAGGCAGAGAAAAAATTCTGGACTTACGGCTATTATTTATTCGTAAAAGTAGAATCCGGCACGATGGCCGATTATCCTAAACTTTCGGCTTTAGGGCTTATTTTTACGCTAATTGCCGTACCCCTCACTTTGCTTACCAGGCGGATTATGACTAAGCTCGGCCCGTCTGCCGATTAACGAGGTAATTATGAAAATAAAAAATAAATTCAGCACGTTTTATTGCGTTTTGTTAATTTTTCTGGTTTTATACGTCGCCTCGTTTGTATTTCTTTTCGGTTGGGGAGTGCTAACTACTTTTAAAGAACAATACGGCGCGCATGGTTACAGGGTAAACAAAATAGGGCTGCCTAATCCGTGGGTTTTTACAAACTATAAAGACGCGTTTTTAAATCTCACCGTAGAAATAAACAGCTTTACGTATCGCATGTGGGAGATGTATTTTAACGCGATATTATATTCGGTAGGCAGCGCGTTGTGCAACACGCTCGTATCGTGCTTGGTGGCGTATTTAATAGCGCGGTATAATTACGTTTTTAGCAAATGCGTATACGTTTTCGTGGTGGTTACCATAAGTTTGCCTATCGTAGGTTCAACGCCTTCGGCTATACAAATAGCAAAAACGTTCGGCGTATACGACAATATGATAGGTATGTGGATAATGTCCGCCAACTTTTTATCCGGCGTATATTTTCTAATATTTTTTGAAACTTTTAAGGGCGTGCCCAACGGATTTAAAGAAGCTGCCGAAATAGACGGCGCTTCGCAATTCCGCATAATGGTATCTATAATTTTCCCGTTGGTTAAAAACATTTTCTTTACGATATTTTTAATCAAAATGATAGGTTATTGGAACGATTATCAATCCCCGCTATTGTATATGCCGCACAGCCCTACCATCGCATACGGTCTTTTTGAATTTTTCTTCCAGTCGAATAATATTTATTCGACTATACCTATGAAAATAACGGGTGCAATTTTGGTTGCAACGCCTATAATCGTGGTATTTATAATTTTCCAAAAGCGAATAATGGGCAACTTGACGGCGGGCGGATTGAAAGAATAATAAACGAATAAAGATGATAATAGGTAGAAAAATGAAGATATTTAACGCGAAAAGGAAAAAAATAAAGTTTTTGGCGCTTGCGTTTTCCATTACGGCGGTGGCGGCTTTAATAGGTTTAGCGTTCGCCACTCCTAAAGTAGACGCTGCCGAGCTTTGCGTAGACGGAATGAAAGACGAATATTTCGTAGGTGAATTATTCGTCGTTCCCGGCGCATCGTTCAAATTAAGCGAAAGCGAAACGCTTCCCGCGTCTTTTACGGTGCGTACCCCCGAAGGCGAGGTGTTGCAAGCTAGCGAGTTTTCGCTGAATTCGTACGGTAAATACACCCTTACGTACACTGCGCGTAAAGGTAACGATAAATATTCTAAAGACGTTTCGTTCGACGTGGTTAAACCGTTGTTCGAGCTTGACGGTTACGGCAACGTCGATTACGGCGTTCACGAATATTTTAAAGACGGCGACGGTAACGCTTTGGTAGATAACGCCGCAGGATTAATGGTAGGTTTAGGTGAAGATACTACGTTAAAGTACAACCGTAAAATCGACTTGACTACTCTTACTAAAAACGATTCGCTTATCACTTATAACGTTACGCCCGAAACGATAGGGTATTGGGAGGCTCAAACCGTCAACTTCAAACTAGTCGACGAAAACGATCCTTCAAAATTCATAGTTTTGGTAACGGATAGTTACGGCGCGGATTCTGGTTCTTACGTATGGGCGGGGATAAACGAAACTTCAACCATGTACGTAGGCAATACGTTTTATCAAGCTACGATAGGCGTACAGCGCGGTATAGCCACGAACTTATCGTTCAGTGGTCGGCCGGACGCTAGCGTCGGTGGAATAGTAAATAATACCGTTTCGTTTAATTTCGACTATTTAAACGAACAAATTTGGCTTTATAACAACGGAAAGTATACTCAGCTGCTCGATTTAGGCTCGTTCAAAAACGTATTCGGCGGTTTTTCGACGGGGCGCGTGTCGTTAGAAGTATACGTAGGTAAGTGCCGCGGCGATAAATGCAATTTTGTAGTGCGCGATATCGCGGGCGCTGATTTACACGGTTCTAAATTATACGATTCCGAGCCGCCCGTAATAACGGTAAACTACGGCGAATACGGCGCCGATTCATACCCGAACGGCGCGGTGGGGTATAGCTATCCCGTTTTCGAGGCGAGCGCAAACGATTTTATCGACGGCGAAACTTCGGTAAACGCTTACGTTTATTATAACTATTATTCAGAAGGTAAAATTTCGGTAGCAATAGAAAACGGCGCGTTCGTTCCCAACAAAAACGGCGTTTATACGATATGTTACGTTGCTAAAGACAAATTCGGCAACGAGGCGGTAGAGCGTGTTGACGTAAACGTAAATTCGCAAGTTAATCCTATACAAATTCAAATAGAAAGCGGCAAGCCCGCTGCTTGTTCCGTGGGCGAAGTTTACACTTTGGCTAACGCTCAAACCGTAGGCGGTAACGGCAACGTAAAACTTGAAGTTAGCGCTACGCTTGGTGGAACGAATCTTGAAATAGTAAACGGAAAAATACGTTTTATGCAAAGCGGAACGTGCACGGTAACGTATACCGCTACCGATTACGTAGGGCAAACGCAAACCTCTGCCGCAGAAATAACCGTTAACGACGTAGACTCGCCCGTTTTCGTAAGCGATCTAGACGCGATGATCGAAAAAGTATTTATAGCTGGCAATAAATATAAGTTGCCCGAAGTGGCGGCTATTGCGAAAGTCGGCGGAAGTTATTCGAGCGCGCAAACCACGGTTTCGGTGGATAACGGCGCGGTGAGCGACGGTTATTACGTGCCCGCAACTCTAGGCGAGGCAAACTTGACTTATACGGCTACTGCGGGCGGCAAAAGCACTTCCGTAACCTTAAAAAGAAACGTGTATTCGTTAAAAGATTCCGACGGCTTGTTAGACTTCAAAAAACTGTTCATAGTAGGCGAGCAAACTGTTGCAAGTTACGAAGACGGCGGTTTTGCTAAATATGCGGTAACAGGCGATCAAACTCTTACTTTTGCGAACAAGCTATTAACGGAGGCGTTTTCGGCTACGTTCTCGTTCGAAAAAAACGGGTTAGGCGCGATAGAATTGGTGTTGACCGACGTTTACGATCCCGACGTGCAATTGCGCATGCTAATAACCAAAACCAGAGGCGCGGGAGTGCTTACGGTTAACGGCGGAACGGGGCATGCAGTGGGCGCTAGGTTCACGATAGGCGAAGAAAGCAACGTAAGTTATAAAAATTCGCAACGCAAGCTAACGTTGAACTCTTACGAATTCGACGTAAGCGACGCGTTCGGCGGCTTTACTTCGGATTACGCATATTTTTCTATAAATATGATAGACGTAACTAGCGCTACCGAACTAGTAATTAAAAAAGTAGGCAACCAACTTTTAAAGGGCGACGTTAAAGTCGATATGATAGCGCCAGTGGTTGCCGTTGCCGGCGATTACGGCGGGAACTACGAGCTTGGCTACGTATACAAGGTAACCAAGGTTTTAGCGCACGACGTAGTGCTTGGCGACGTTGCGGATTTCACCATGAGCGTTAAGCGCCCGAACGGTTCGTTCGTCAACGTAGACGGGGTAGAAATTAAAAACGTAGCGGTAAGAGAATTTTCGTTTACGCTTTCGGAATACGGTTCGTATTCGCTATCGTTTATCGCTAAGGACGATAACGGCAACAGAATGCCGTTTACCTACGTGGTCCACGTGCTAGACGATCAAGCGCCCGTAATAACAGTAAAGGGCTCGTACGCTAAGAGCGGCAAGGTAGGCGATACCGTAACGGTTGCAACCGTTAACCTTAGCGATAATTTAGACGAAGCTAACGCGATAAAATTAGTTACCATGATAAAATTGCCTAGCGGTGAATTATCGGTTATAGATAAAACGTTCAAGGCGGAAGAAAGCGGCGTATATACGGTATATTATTACGCTACCGATACGTTCGGTAACTTTTCGATTTCGCAATATCAAATAGAAATTAATTAAAGGGCGGTGAAAATTATGAAAAAAACCAAAAAAGTTATTTCGTTGATATTGTCGGTATGTTGTGCGTTCGGCGCGGCTTCGTGCTCAAAAGAGCCGTCCGGAACTCCCGTCGGGCCTAGCGGTCCTACCGATAACTCCGTTTATTTAGACGGGGTAAAATTGCCCAACGCCGCCGAAAAAGCGGGGGTTTCTTATACGAACGCCGCATTTATAACCAACGGCAAAAGCGAATATAAAATAGTAATAGATAAAAATTGCGGCGAATACGTGCGTTTTGCCGCGAACGAAATACAAACGTTCGTCCGCAAGGCGAGCGGCGCAAACTTAACCGTAGAATACGCCGATCAAGCCGTATGGTCAAATTCGGCAAAATATATAGTGTTAGGCAATAACGAAATAAGCAAGGCGAGCGGAGTAACCGTTCCGGACGGATTAGGCAAACAAGGCTTTTTGTTAAAAACCGTAGGTTCTTCCGTTATAATCAGCGGAAAAGAGGGCGATTTAGGCACGCTTAACGGCACTTACGAGTTTTTATCTAAGCAAATAGGCTACGAGTGTTACGCCGCCGATAACGTTTACGTTGACGATATTAAAACCGTAAACTTAATATCGGTTGATATGACCGATAAGCCCGACGTGCCCAATTATATAGCTACTTCGGGTATGTCTAACGAAGTATACGCCAAGCGCATGCGCGTGGTAAACAGCGGCGACGTTTTAGGTACTAGCACTATAACGCCTTACCATAACGCTCTAGATTATTTGCCGCCTAGCAAGCATTACGCCGAGCATGCCGAATGGTATAACGCGTTGCAAACGCAGCTTTGTTATACGGCGCATGGCGACGAAGAGCAGTATGCCGCAATGGTAGATACGCTTTTTAACAAAATGCTTGACGAGGTTGAAAATCATGACCTCAAAGTCGTTACTTTTACGTTAGAGGATAACTACGATTATTGCACTTGCGCCGCTTGCACCGCGGCGGAAGCCGAATACGGAGCGAAGTCCGGTTTAGAAATAAAAGTTTGCAACGATATATCGGATAAATTTGCCGAATATTACGCGGAGCATAACCCCGGCAAGAGTGTGGATATATTGTTTTTCGCATATTATTTCTTTACCGCCGCGCCCGATTCGACAAAAATACGTTGTAATTCTAACGTTGCGCCGCTAATAGCTCCGCTTAACGAAATGAATAGGGCAAAAAACATTCACGCGGTAGAAAACACGGGTATTTACAACACCATAGAGGCATGGAAAAAGGTTTGCGAAAAGTTCGGTTTTTGGATATATTCCGCCAACTTTTACGATTATTTCGTGCCGTCGGACGTGTTTACCCCCGTGCAAGATAACTATAAATATTTTTCGGAACTTAACCCCATATATTTCTTCGATCAAGGTCCGCATTCCACGCATCCTAATCAGGAGTATTCTAATTGGGAAACGTTTTACCGTTGGTTAGCTTCGAAAATCGCGTGGAACGTAAACGCCGACGTAGAGGCTTTAACGCGCGAATATTTCGAGCACAACTTCCAAGCCGCGGCAGAACCTATGTATAAATATTACCTTTCGTTTAGGGCAAAGCTTACTCAATTAAACAAAGAAGATCCGTCTTACACACCGAATTTCGGCGTTTCGTGCTTAAGTCAGCAATATTTTAAGCTAGGAACTCTTCAAACGTGGTCGGGTTTCGTTGAAGAAGCGCTTGCCGCGATCGAACCGTTAAAAACGACAGATAAAGAAACTTACGAAAGAATTAAAGTTTATATCACCAGGGAATCCGTAAGCGTTCAATATCTCACGATAAAATTGTATAATTCGTATTTTTCGGCATCGGTTTTAGCCGAAATGAAACAAAAATTTTACGACGATTGCCGCCTTGCGTCTATTCGTAGTTACGGCGAACACCGTCCTATAGAAAACGTATTTTGAGGTGTAAAATGATTAAAAGAAAAATAGCGGTGATGGTTTTTGTCGTTATCGCGGCGCTGTCTTGTGCGTGTTCGTTGGCGGCATGCGGCTTAAGTGGCGTTTCGCCCGAACCGAGCGACACCGTCGAACTGATAACCGATAATTCACTCGAATTAGAACTAGGCGAAAGCGCGCTACTGCAAGTTAGCGTAGTAGACGATTCCGTCGGCGCATCGCGCGTTCCGTCGTTTAAATCGGCAGATCCTACTGTGGTAACCGTTACCGCGGAAGGCTTGGTCGTTTCTGAAAAAGTAGGCGTTACCACCATAGAGGTTTCGTATAAAACCGTTAAAAAAACGATAAACGTTAAAGTTGTCGACAGCAAGTATTCACCTATTATTAGCACAAACGAGGTTTATAACGACGTAGTTAAACTTTATCTAAACGAAAAATTCTCGCTTAACGCGGGCGTTACGTTTAAGGGTGAGCCCGTTGCTTGTGCTGTGGCGTACGAATCGTCGGACGAAAACGTTGCGACGGTTAGCGCTAGCGGCGAAATAACCGCGTTAACTCAAGGCTTGGCTACCGTAACGATTAGCGCGAGCTATAAGTCGTGGAATATAGAAAAAACTATATTCGTGGAGGTAGAGGGCAACGTTATAGTTGAACTTTCCGATAGATACGTAGAATTATTCGACGGCGATTTAGTAGGCGGACAAACGAGCGAAACGGTTAGCCTTAACCGCGTACTCGTTGACGGCGTCGTTCAAACATCGCCTTCCGTCACGTGGGAAAGCCGCAACGGAGAGGTTGCAACGGTTAGCGCTAGCGGCGTAATAACCGCGGTTGCGGTGGGCAAAACGGTAATTGCCGCCCGCTACGAGCTAGACGGAAAAAACTATTACGGTTGCGTTTACGTAACAGTAAACCATATGAAGTTAGGCAACGTTAGCGGCATAGCTATGTCCGAAAGCGGCGTTCTTAGCTGGAGTGCCGTACCTTTTGCCGCTAGTTACCTCGTTGGCGACGGAAAAGAAGAATTTTCAACAACTTCTACTTCCGTAGACCTTTCTGCTCAAGGGTATTACGGGCTAAGCAGCTTTTACGTTATAGCCAAAAGCGGCAACGCCAAAGTAGACGATTCTAATCGTGCCGTTTTCGAACATGAATTTAAAGTTAAATCGTTGCAAAGCGCGGCTCAAACCCTCGATTTATACGAGGCTCAAAACGTAGTTAACGTTTTACCAAACGATTTTACTAAAGACGGCGGGGTTTATTACGCTGAATGCACCGCAAAAAATATTACGGGCGCATACGGCGTTAACTTCAAAAAGATATCTATCAGTACCGAAGCGCAAAAAGATTACGGTAACAGTTGGTGTAAAAACGCGATGTTCCGCGCCGAGGATATAAGAAAATACGTTGGTTCGCAACTTTCGTTTTGGGCGTATGCCGAGCAAGAAACCACGTTTTATTACTGGAAAATGGACTTATATTGGGCGCGCACGCTTAACGCGCAGGTAACAATTCCGGCAAAGACTTGGTCGTTCGTTTCGTTCACCATTTCGCAAAACGATTTCGATTATATCACGTGTTTATCAACCAGCAATTCGTTCTATTACATCGACATGATGGTATCGGACGCGGCGTACGAAGGTAGCGATTATTCGGGAATAAGCGGCAGCATCGCGCAGTTTACGGCTAATAAAATATCGGAGCTTAAAACACAAGGCGATATCGATTTAGTCGAAGGGCAAAAGCTTTATTACGTAGAAATGCTTTGCGGCTTACTATCCGATAGCGAAAAGCAAGGCATAGCGGGTTATTCAACGTTCGTTAGTCGTATAGCTCAGTTCAAAGAGGGCTACACCGTGCTTAAGGACATGAACACGCTCAGAGGTATAGTAGAAAACTCTTACGATTACGGCAATAATGCAAATTATTCTATTGCGGACGATTCTTTATACGGCAAAGTTTTAAGTGTGAAAACGTTCCGTGGCGGCAATAACGTTCACGCGGTGTTTAAATGCGACTGCTCAGACGTGGTTATCGAATCTACCGAAGCGGTAAGGTTTTCGGTATACAACGGCGGTACGGCAGAGCGTAATTTGCTAGGCACTATTAACGGAAAACTCAATACGTGTATAAGCGTGTTAAAGCCCAAAACGTGGACGGAAATAGTTATTCCTATATCAGATTTTACCGCTAACGGTTATTACGGCATACTCAACTGCCAAAGCGGCGTCGAGTATAAGGTTTCTATGATATACGCGGTAAACCTTGCTAAAATTATTGCCGACGCAAACAAAAAAATATCTGAAATCGGCACGGTAACTTCTAGCTCGGGCGAACTTATTTTAGCCGCTCGCACCGCTACGAACGAAGTACCCGAAAGCGTTCGCGCTAGCATTACGGGCTACGCTACTTTAGTTAAAGCCGAAAGCGATTTTAAAGCGCTGGCTATTGAGGCAGCCAAAACGGACGAAACCGTAAAAGCCGTTCAAAAACAAATAAACGATTACCGTTCGGCTTACGGCGCGTTTACCGCTAACGAGGTTATAAATAACTTATCTAGTATTACAAGTGGCAGAAAAACCGTAAAAACCGCTTACGATGCGTTAACGCTGTTCCAAAAAGCCGCAATTTCGGGCTACGACGATTTAATGAGTTTTTCTAGCTATTGCGTGTTCGAAGATTACGGTGTGAACGCTCAAGCGTTTTCCGGTAGTGCGGGCTATGCGGGCGTTATAGCAGATCACCGAACCAACGTTTCGCCTTATGGCGTGTGTGCGTCGATAGGGCTTGGCGGCGGCGCTACCTTGTATACGCTTAGGTATAAGTTTATGCAAAACGTACCTAGCGGCTATAACTACGTAAGCTTTGCCGTTAAAAACACCCGCCTTGCGGATCTTACGCTTAAAATTATTAACACCAACGGCGAATGGATTCAAATAGGCGACACGCTGCTCGAAAACGGCAAAACGGGCGAATGGAGCATTATAACCATACCTATGGCAGACTTTATTGCCGCAGACAACGTTATTCGCATTGATTTTAACGCAGCGCCCCCCGCCGGCAGCGAAAACAACGTTTGGTTTAGCGCGATGGTCGCACATAATTAATACTAACGGATTCGGGCGGCGGCTTTTCGCCGTCCGAGTTCGAGGTTATAAAAATTTTTAAATGCGGCAAAAAATTGCCGAAATCAAGGAGGATGAAAATGAAAAAATCTTACTTAACCCCTAGTGTTTACGTTTTTCAGTTAGATAACGTTAACACGTCAGTTGTTTTCGCTTCTGGCGGAACGCCTACTACAGACCCCGGATTTGAAGACGGGTATATTTGGAATTGGGAGGTGTAATATGAAAAAGACTTTAAGAAACGTTTGTATTTCACTTTTAGCAATCATAGGTGCAAGTGCTTTTTGCGGCACCGTTGCGCTAGTTAGCGCAGACGGCGGCGATAACGGCGTTCCCGCTGCACCCGCAACAGTTTTAACGACGGACGAAAACTTTAAAATGATAGACGGCGCCAGCGTTCGCCTAGACCAAGACATGAACGGCTTAAAATTCGTTGCCGAACTAGGAACAGACAAAAACGACGACGTTAACTATTACATGCTCATCGTACCTAATTCGTATTTAGAGCATTTTGACGTAACTATAGCTGATACCACCAATTATTACGAAGAGTTACGTTCCGCGCTTAGCGCATACGACGAGGCGAATAGCACCAACACCGTGGATTCGCTTGCCGTAATGGCGTGCGCTCCGTTTACCGTAACGGGCACCGAGGGCTCATTTAAGGCGGGCAATTATTACGTTCAAGGTTCGCTTACCAATATCCGTTTCGATAACTCTAACGTAGACTTTTTCGGCGTAGCCTTTTACGTAGACGGCGACGGTAATTATACCTACGCGCAAACCTCGGCAAGCAATCTTCGCAGTATAACCGAAGTGGCGGCTATGGCTTACGAAAGCGAAACCACCTTTACCGAGGGCGAAACCACCGTTTTAAAAAAGTATATTTCTAACGGTATTAACAAACATTT
>CAYZWD010000018.1:0-10397 GCA_964482115.1 uncultured Acidiphilium sp.
GGCAAACGAACGCAATAATACTAGGCGTATTATAAGAGAGTTTAACGCCGATTTTGCAAATTTAACGAGGTTAAGGTTTTATCGGTTCGGATCTGCTTATACTATCTATTCCCGCGAACAAAAGCATAAGTTCTAAGGTGTTTTTAATGCCGTCGAAGTGCGTGCGCTCCATTCCGTGCGAGGCGTGCACGCCCGTGCCTATAAGCGCGGCGGGAACGTCGTGCCCGGCGGTCCACATGGCGTCCGCGTCGGAGCCGTAGTGCGGGTAAACGTCCACCGCGTAGTCTAGCCCGTGTTTTTTCGCAAGGTCGATAAGTTCGCTAGTGAAATCGTAGTCGTAAGGTCCGTGCGAGTCTTTCGCGCAAATGCTTACCATACGTTCGGTGCAAGTTAAATCTTTGCCTATGCAGCCCATATCCACGCACAAAAGCCGCTCTATTTCGGGTGGGACCCAGCTTGCGCCGTGCCCCACTTCTTCGTACATGGTAACCATAAATTTAAGGGTGAATTCGGGGGTGAAGTTTGCGTCTTTCATAATTTTCATAGCGGTTAAAAACGCGGCTACGCGGTCCACATGGCGTCCGCGTCGGAGCCGTAGTGCGGGTAAACGTCCACCGCGTAGTCTAGCCCGTGTTTTTTCGCAAGGTCGATAAGTTCGCTAGTGAAATCGTAGTCGTAAGGTCCGTGCGAGTCTTTCGCGCAAATGCTTACCATACGTTCGGTGCAAGTTAAATCTTTGCCTATGCAGCCCATATCCACGCACAAAAGCCGCTCTATTTCGGGTGGGACCCAGCTTGCGCCGTGCCCCACTTCTTCGTACATGGTAACCATAAATTTAAGGGTGAATTCGGGGGTGAAGTTTGCGTCTTTCATAATTTTCATAGCGGTTAAAAACGCGGCTACGCTAGCCTTATCGTCTATAAAACGCGATTTCAAAAAGCCGCTTTCGGTAACCTCGGTTTTGGCGTCTAGCGCTATATAGTCGCCGTTCTGAATGCCCAAAGCCTTAAAGTCTTCGGTTTTTTTAACGTTTTCGTCTAGGCGAACGTACATATTGCCGTCGTTATGCGGGGTAACGTCGCAGTCCTCGTAAACGTGAACGGACGGGGTTAGCGATAAAAACGTGCCGCCGTATTTTTTGCCGTCGCGGGTAATAACGGTGCAGTATTCGCCGTCGAAGGTCGAAAGTATAGGCCCGCCTATTTTTGAAAAGAAAATTTTATCGCCCGAAACGGCGCGAACCATAGCGCCAAGCGTATCCGCATGGGCGGAGAGACCGAGCGCGCGTTCGCTTTTACCCTTAAGCGTAAGTACGAAACAGCCTTTGTTCGTTCGTTCGAATAAAACGCCGAGCTCGTTTGCGTAAGCCTTTAAAACCTCTGCAATTTCGCGGTAATATCCGCTTGGGGACGGGGTTGCGAAAATATCTTTAGCCGCCTTAAAATAATAATCTTTGTAACAGTTAACGTTAAAGTTCATAGTTTTCCCTTTTTTGGCGCGCGTTAAGCGCGGACTAAGCGTAGTTTAAGCGCCCGCCGTTTTATTACTTTTTTTATGCGTTTTTAATTACGATAATTATATAACAAACGGGCGGTTTTGTCAATAATACGCGGGCGGGTTTATTAAACGGCGCGGCGGTTTTTTTATTAAGCGCGTTATTGAGTTTTTAGTTAAGTTTTTTTATTGAGAGTTTTATTTTTTACCGCTCAAACGCTTTACTCATTTTATAACTTATGGTAAAATATATCGGAAAAAAACTTAGAGAGATTATTTAAAATGACGTCGATCGAAATACTTCAACAAGCAAAAAAACAAAAAAGAATAACTCTTAAAGAAATATCGCAAAAATCGGGCGTTTCGCTAGGCACGGTCAACAAACTGTTTTCGGGCGGAATTAAAAGCATAAAAACCGATACTTACGATAAAATAGCAAGCGTTTTGGGCGTGGGCGGCGTAGTTAAAAACGGGATCGTTTCAGAAAAAGTGGGCGGCGAGCCGTTATTATGGCAAAACGCGTGCGGCGTAGAGCAAAACGATTTACAAAAAATATCCGCGGCGGATTACGGTTTCGTAAGGTGCGCGGCGTATTCGTGCGAAATTAAGGTGGCGGACGTAAACGGCAACGTAGAAAATATAATCGAGCATATAGCGGAGGCGGATAAAGCGGGCGTTTCGCTTGCGGTTTTTGCCGAGCTTTGCATAACGTCTTACTCCGCGGGCGACCTAATTTTGCAAAACACCCTTTTAACCGCTGCCGAAAACGGGCTTTTAAAAATAGCAAAAAGCACCGTAGGGCGCGAAATTTTAGTTATAGTGGGGCTACCTATGCGCGTGCTCGGCAAAACGTATAACTGCGCCGCCGCGGTTTGTAAGGGCGAAGTTTTAGGTATCGTGCCTAAGGTAAATATTCCCAACTATAACGAATTTTATGAAAAACGGCTTTTTTGCGAGGGCGAACGCGCCGTTAAGTATATAAATTTATTCGGCAAAAGCGTTCCGTTCGGCGCGAATATCATTTTTGAAAATAGCGAAAACGCAGATATGCGCGTGGCTTGCGAAATTTGCGAAGATATTTGGGTTCCGAACTCGCCGTCTATCTCGCACGCGCTTGCGGGTGCAACGATAATAGCTAATTTGTCGGCAAGCAACGAAAGCGCGGGTAAAGCCGATTATCGTAGGGCAATGGTAGCTATGTCGTCGTCCAAACAATTGTGCGCGTATATTTACGCGTCTTGCGGCAACGGCGAATCCACCGGCGACGTGGTTTTCGGCGGGCACGACATGATTTACGAGGCGGGCAGAAAGCTCGCGGAGTGCTTGCCGTTCGGTAAGGGTAAGGTTACGGCAGACGTAGACTGTTCGTTTTTGCAATTCGAACGCGGCAAAAAATTCCGCTCGCAAAATAACGCGGAAGGCTACGTAACCGTAAACTTTTCGGTTAAAAGAAAAATAAGTTTAAAGCGCGAATTTTCAAAAACGCCTTTCGTTCCGACCGAAAACGAACGGCTCGTTTCGCGCGTGCAAGAGGTTTTTGCGATACAAACGGCGGGGCTTGCAAAGCGCGTTCAGCACGTTTGCGCAAAAAAACTGGTTATAGGCGTTTCGGGCGGGCTGGATAGCACGCTTGCGCTACTAGTTTGCGTAGAGGCGCTAAAAAAACTCGGTCGCCCCGCGTCGGACGTGCTCGCCGTAACCATGCCGTGTTTCGGCACGAGCGCGCGGACCAAAAACAACGCCGTGCTTTTGGCGGAGGCTTTGGGGTGCGAGCTTAAAGAAATCAATATTAAAAACAGCGTGCTCAGTCACTTTAAAGATATAGGGCAAAGCGCAGACGTTACGGACGTAACTTACGAAAACGCTCAGGCGCGCGAACGCACTCAAGTGCTTATGGATCTAGCAAATAAAACGGGCGGTTTGGTGGTAGGCACGGGCGATATGTCCGAACTGGCGCTGGGCTGGTGCACTTACGGGGGCGATCATCTTTCTATGTACGGCGTTAACGCGGGCGTACCTAAAACGCTTATTCAAAAAATGGTGGTCGTGCTTGGCGCTCCTTATAATAAAAAAATTCAAGCCGTATTGCTCGATATTGCAAAAACGCCTATAAGTCCCGAACTTACCCCCGCAAAGGGCGGCGTTATCGCGCAAAAAACCGAAGATATCGTCGGACCTTACGAACTGCACGATTTCTTTTTATACTATTTCGTAAAGCACGGTTTTTCGCCCGCAAAGGTTTATTATTTGGCAAGGCGCACCTTTACCGATTGTAAGCCGGAAGTTTTGCAAAAGTGGCTGTATAACTTCGTAAACCGCTTTTTCTCGCAACAATTCAAGCGTTCGTGCTTGCCCGAAGGCCCTAAAACGGGCGCGCTGTGTTTAAGCCCGCGCGGCGATTGGCGCATGCCCTCCGACGCGGTTAAAACGCTTTGGATAGACGATTTAAACGTCGCCGTAGAGGCGGAAAAAAACGACGGCGTAATTTAGCCGCCGTCATTAAACGCGTTTTAAGCGATTATTATATTTTTGGTTCGCGCCGTCGTTAAGCGCGTACGTTTGCGCTTTTTAAATCGGGCGAATTATCTTTCGGTAATTACCGGTGCGTTTAAAGACGCGCGTTTGCATTTGAAAAAGGCGTTTTCGCAACGTTCGCGGGTGGGGAAGCTTTGGCTTACGCACAAAAGCCTGTTCGCCGTCGAAAACAGCTTAAAGTAAAAACCGCCGTTTTTATCAACGTTTACCGCGTAGTTTTCGGCTTGCAAGTTGTTTTTAAGCGTGTCTACTCCGCTTTTTAGCCCGGATAGCGAGCCGTAACTTTCGCTGGTTAAAAGCGTTTCGCCGTCTGCCGAAAGGCAAGCTATAAACTTGCCGTTTTGCTCGGAAATTATCCATTTGCCTATCGGCTGCGAGTTTTCGGTTTTTTCGATTTTTTCGGGCTTTTCCGAGTTTTCGGCTTGCGCTTTAGCGGCGGTTTCGGTTTCGGCTTCGGGTTTTTTATCCGAGCTAATTTCGGTAGCCGCGGCGTTTGCCGTTTTTTGCGGTTCGTTTGCTGCCTCGCGCTTTTTGTTTACTACGGAGCGCAAAATCAAAATAACGGCTGTTAAAACCGCTATTACCGCAAAAGAAATAATAAGAACTTTTGCGTATTGCGTATATTCGTTTAAATAATCTATAATTTTTTGCATATTTTACCTTGCCGAAGGTTGCGCGTAATTTTTGCTTTTGCACGAGCTTATCGGCAAGGCATATTTTAATATATTTTTAACGTTAAGTCAAGTTTAAAGGGGTAACGGCATGAAAATTTACTCTGTAGCAATTATCGGCGGCGGTTTTTCGGGCATGTGTTGCGCTAGCATGCTAGTCGAGCGCGGCGTTTCGCCCGAATCGGTCGCCGTGTTAGAGGGCGCTAAGCGCTTGGGTAAAAAAATATTAGCCACGGGTAACGGGCGCGGCAATATAACCAACGCGTGCGTTTCGCCCGAGTTTTATCATGGTTCGCGCGGGTTTGCCGCCGCGGCGCTTTCGCGCTATTCAAACGCGGAGCTTAAAAACTTTTTCAGTTCGTTAGGGCTTATCACCGACGAAGAAAACGGCAGAATTTATCCCGCCTCGTTTTGCGCTAGCGCCGTGTGCGACGTTTTGCGATTTTCGCTAGAAGAACGCAAAATTAACGTTTTTACCGAATTTTACGTAAGCAAACTCGGTTTTAACAAACAAACGGGCGCGTTTGCTATTCGTTCGGATAGCGGCAACGAAGTTTACGCCGAAAAAGTAGTTTTAGCCACGGGCGGCAAAAGCGGCAGCGGATTTTTAACGGACGGCAAAAGTTATTCGCTCGCGCTAGGTTTTGGGCATAAGCTAACCGAACTAAGCCCCTCGCTTGTGCAAATTAAAACCGAGCGCGAATTTTTAAAAGGGCTAAAAGGCGTTAAGCAAGAGGGCGTTTTAAGCCTTTTCGGCTCGCTAAAAAAAGGCGGCGAAGAGCGTTTTATCAAAAGCTTTTCGGGCGACGTTTTGTTTTGCGATTACGGAATAAGCGGCAACGCGGCGTTTTCGCTTTCGGCTTATTTAAAGGGTGTATATTCGCCCACGCTAAAAATCGAATTACTTCCATCGTTTTCAAAAAGCGAGCTTTTAAAACTGCTTTTAACCGCGGCTGAAAGTTTAAAACAAAAAAACGGCGGCGTTACCGTAGAGCGCGTATTGCTTTCGGTTTTGCCCGCAAGGCTTAGCGCGGCTATAATAAAACGCGCGGGTTTAACCCCTAATTCTGCCGCAACTCAAAGTGCCGTAAGTGCCGTTAACGGGCTTATAAAGGGACTTTTGCTAAAAATAGAAGGCACGCTCGGGTTCGATGCGGCTCAGGTTACGGCGGGCGGAATCGCTACCGAGGCGGTCGGTAGCGATATGCAAAGCAAGCTTAAAAGCGGTTTGTATATTATAGGCGAAGCGCTCGACGTAGACGGCGACTGCGGCGGATATAATTTGCAATGGGCGTTTACCAGCGCCGCCGTTTGCGCCGAAGAAATAGCTAAAACTATAAACGGTTAAGCCGAAGAAATAGCAAAAATTACAAGCGGTTAAAAATATTTAAAAAAGAAATAAAAATGGAAAAAATAAGCGGAATTAAATTAAAACTAGGCGAAAGCGAAAGCCTATTAAAGGGGCGTTGCGCTAAAATAGCTAAGGTTAAAGAGTGCGATTTAGCACACTTTAAAATATTAAAAAAATCGCTAGACGCGCGCGATAAAGGCAATATTTTTTATACCTACAACGTTGAATATTCGCTTTTAGCCGAGCCCGAAACGCCTAAAATTTACCCCGAGGCGCGCGGCAAAATAGTGGTTATCGGCGCGGGACCGTGCGGGCTTTTTTGTGCGTTGTATCTTGCGAGGTGCGGCGTTACGCCTATCGTTTTAGAGCGCGGCGAAAGCGTTGAAGCGCGTGAACAAACGTGTAAAAACTTTATAAAAACCGCCAAACTTAACGTAAACAGCAACGTGCAGTTCGGCGAGGGCGGTGCGGGCGCTTTTTCGGACGGCAAGCTAAACACTCAAGTTAACAACGAGCGGGTTTTCGCGGTTATTAACGACTTAGTCGGTTTCGGCGCACCTAAAGAAATAGCCTATCTTTCAAAACCGCACGTGGGTAGCGATAAACTTCCCGCCGTGGTTAAAAATATCAGGGAGCAAATTATAGCTTTAGGCGGTAGCGTTTTATTTGAAAGCAAGGTTACGGGGTTTGAGGTTAAAAACGGCGAAGTTAAGGGCGTTTATTACCGAAATAACGCGAAAACCGAGCTTATCGAATGCGACGGCTGCGTGGTCGCGTGCGGGCACAGCGCGCGCGATTTGTTTGAAATTTTGAATAAACTAGGCGTGCCTATGGAGCAAAAAGCGTTCGCCGTAGGCTTTAGAATAGAGCATTTGCAACAAAAAATAAGCCGCGCGCAATACGGCGAGCAATATTACCGCTTGCCCGCCGCCGATTATAAACTTACCTCGCACGCGGGCGAGCGCGACGTTTTTACCTTTTGCATGTGCCCGGGCGGCTACGTTATGCCCGCTGCCAGCGAGGAAAATATGCTAGTGGTTAACGGTATGAGCGAATATTCGCGTAACGGCGTTAACGCAAACAGCGCTTTGGTGTGCGCGGTTACCCCCGCCGATTTCGACGGCTCGGACGCGTTAGCCGGCGTGCGTTTTCAGCGCGAGCTTGAAAAAAAGGCTTTTGCCTCGGGCGGCGGCGGATATAAAGCGCCCATGCAAAAACTAGGCGATTTTTTAAACTCACGCGATAGTTCTTCGCTAGGGGAGGTATATCCTACTTATCCGCTAGGTTTTTCTTTTGCTAATTTGCATGATTTTTACAAAAAAGACATGACAAATTCAATTAAAAATGCTATAATCGATATGGATAAGCGCCTTAAAGGCTTTTTTACGCCGGACGCGCTTTTAACCGGAGTTGAAAGCCGAACATCTTCGCCTCTTCGCATAATTCGCGATTCAAACGGCGAAAGCCCGCTTGTTAAAGGGTTGTTCCCCGCGGGCGAGGGCGCGGGCTACGCGGGCGGAATTACGAGCGCCGCGGCAGACGGAATTAAAATCGCCTTGCTTATCGCGCAAAAACTTAGCCGTTAACGGTTATTAATAGCGTTTAGCGGAGTATGCGGGCTTGGCTTAAAAAAGCGGCGGAAATTAAAAGCCGTTAATAAAATTCGTTAAAAATAAAAATCGCTAAAAAACGTTAAAAATTAAAAAACGTCGAATTACGGAGAAAAAATGCACGTTAAATATTTAGGGCATTCTGCGGTTTACTTATCGTGCGCGGAATTTTCGGTTTGTATAGACCCGTTCGACGGCGTAGGTTATCCTATGGCGCACGCGGAGGCGGATTACGCGCTTTGCACGCATTCGCACTTCGACCATAACGCCGCGGTTTTAGTAAAATGTAAACGCGTGTTTACAGGCGGCGAACTTAAAGACGGCGAGTTGCTCGCAGACGGGCAAATTAGGGCTGTAAAAACTTTTCACGACGATAAAAAAGGCGCGCTCCGCGGCGAAAACTGCGTTTACGTTATCGATGCGGGCGGTGTAATTTTATGCCACATGGGCGATATAGGCGAGCCGTTTACCCCCGAAATCGCTAAAAAAATAGGAAAAATACACGTGCTTTGCGTGCCCGTCGGCGGTAAATACACCGTCGATGCGGAAGCCGCCGCCGAATACGTTCGCGGGTTGCAACCTAAAATAGTAGTGCCGATACACTATAAAACCGCGCGTTCTACCATAGATATTTGCGATAAATCGCGTTTTTTAGCTGCGTTTAGCTCGGTTAAATCGCCCGCGGAGTTCGATATCGAAAAAGCGGACTTGCCAGAAAAATTAACCGTTTTAAACGTGTGCGACGACGAGTTTTAGTTCGGCTCTTCTTGGGCTAACTATATTCATGAAATTTAAAAAAATAAAAAGTTGCGTTAAAAACGCGTTAAAAAGCAGGAGAAAACGTTATGACCAACGATGCTTTTAATTTTGAACAAGCAATCGACCGCGGGCTTTATACCGAGGCTCAGCTCAGAGCGCTTACCATACACGACCTCCGCATCATTTTAAAAAGAATGGGCGGCACGCCTTCGAACAAAAAGAGCGACGTACTCGTTAAAGAAATATTGTTTATACAAAACGGCGGAGTGCCCGAAAAAAGCAGCAATCGCGGCAGAAAACCCAAATTTGTGAAAAACGACGCCATAATATCTCAAAACGATATGGTCGTGGCGGATATACCTATTCTTGAAAAAAAAATTAATCCGTATAAAATAAACTTTGAAAATTTTAATTGGCGCAAAGCTCCTACGTGCGCAAACGGCGTGTTCGCGCCCATTAAAACCGTATGCAGTACGCCCGGCGCGTTGGTCGAACGCGTTGCCGTGGCGGACGGCGTGCTCGTTGCCGATGCCGAACCGCCTTACGTTATTAACTACGACGCGCACTTCAGTTATCCCGTTTATAAGGTGGAGCGCGGGCTCGTAATAGCTTACGGTTTGCGCACCGGCGATAAAATCACGGGTTACGCAAGGGGGGTAGACGGCGGGCGCTTTACCGTTTACGAAATAGAAAAAATAAACGACGTTTTAAAAACCGAGTTCGTTCGCGGCGAAAGCTATAAAACCTTGCCCGCGGCTTACCCTAAAGAGCGCTTTATTTTAGGCAACGGCTCGTTTGCTTGCCGCGCGGTTGATTTGTTCGCCCCGATAGGCAAGGGCAGCCGCGTTGCTATAATCGAAGACGGCAAGCGCAGCGCGAATAAGATTATAACTTCTATTTTAAGTCAAACGGAAAATGCCGCGCACGTTATCGATTTGCCCATAGGTTTTACCCCCGAGGGGATAAACGATATAACTGAAGATTTGGTTAAAACCGAGGTCGCCGGCAGCGATTTTTGCGCCGACGCGGCAGAGGCTTTAAGCACGGTATATATATATTTAGAGCGCGCAAAACGCTTGTTGGAACAAGGCGAAACGGTGATCGTAGCTATTCGCGGGTTAGATAAATTGTTTGCGTTTTTACAAGCGCAGCACAACGAAGAGGGCGAAAGCGCCATTATAGAACTTAAAAAAATTCTCGCGCTTACGCGCAGCGTAAAAGAGGGCGGCAGTTTAACGCTTATATGCTCGTTCCCCAAAAAACGCTGTGCCGAGCTCGACGAGGTCGGTTTGCTGTTCAATTGTTGCGTAAGGCTTAGCGAAAGTTCGTTTTTCGATTTTGGCGGCGTAGATATTTTTGCCAGCACCACCACGGGTGCGGAAAAAATGTGCGACGAAGCCGAACTTTTCAAAATAGAAAGGCTGCGCTCGTTATTGTTTGAAAAAGATAACCCCGAATTTTTTGCGCAAATGCTTAAACAATCTGAAAACAACGAAGAAATTCGCCAAAATTTAGATAAGTATATTAAAATTTTAAGCGATTAAAAACACGAAAATCAAAAATATAAAAAGGGATAGCAAAATTTTGCTATCCCTTTAAGTTAGCCTAAGAAAAGCCGAAAACGGCAAAAAAGACGCGTTTAAGGCTTTATCGCAATTCTCTAACGGCTAGCAAAAATATCTGAAAGCGTTTTAAAATCGCTTAAAATAAATTGCTTAAAAAGCCGTAGCATAGGCGGTTTTTAGATTATTCGTTTTAAAAAAGAGGCGGCTTTTTTAATGTCCGCGCATGGGTCGTCGCCGCATTCGCGTTCTATGGTTAAAAATCCGTCGTAGCCGATATCTTTAAGCGCGGCGATATATTCGCCCCAAGTAACGCTGCCTTCGCCAAGCGGAACTTCTTTAAAACTCTTGCATGCGTTAAGCGCGTCTACTCCGCCGACGGCAAACCCGTGATAAATTTGCTCGGGCGTTAAAT
>CAYZWD010000019.1:0-9087 GCA_964482115.1 uncultured Acidiphilium sp.
CTCGTAGACGGGCACGGCAACTTCGGCTCGGTCGACGGCGACCCACCCGCGGCTTACCGTTATACCGAAGCCAGAATGAGCAAGCTAGCCCTAGAAATGCTACGCGATATCGATAAAGAAACGGTAGACTTTTATCCCAACTTCGACGATACGCGTATGCAACCCACGGTTTTGCCCGCCAAATACCCCAATCTTTTGGTAAACGGATCGGACGGTATAGCCGTAGGTATGGCAACGAACATTCCGCCGCATAACCTAAACGAGGTTATCGACGCGACCGTAGCCCTTATCGAAAACCCCGAAATCACTATCGACGAGCTTATGGCTTACGTTCCCGCACCGGATTATCCCACGGGTGCGTTGCTTATGGGTAGGTCAGGCGTTAAAAACGCTTACCGTACGGGTAGGGGCAACGTGGTATTGCGCAGTCGCTGCGAAATAGAAGAGTTTGCAAACGGCACGCGTAACCGTATAGTCGTAAGCGAGCTTCCCTATCAAGTAAACAAGCAAAAACTTATAGAATACATCGTAGAGCTCGTAAAGCAAAAGCGGTTAGAGGGCATTGCCGATATAAACGACGAATCGGACCGTCACGGCATGCGTATAGTAATCGATATTAAAAAGGACGCTAACCCGCAAGTCGTTTTGAACATGCTTTACAAGCACACCGATCTTCAAGTTTCAAACGGTATAATACTTTTGGCACTTTTAGACGGCGAGCCTAAGGTTTTAAACCTAAAGCAAATTTTACAAGCTTACGTAAAGCATCAAATAGAGGTAGTTACCAGAAAAACCCGTTACGACCTTGCCAAAACCGAAGAGCGCGAGCACTTGGTTAAAGGCTTGGTTATAGCGCTCGCTTCTATAGACGAGGTTATCGCGCTAATCAAACGCTCGCGCGATCGTCAAGAGGCTCAAGCCAACTTAATTTCGGCTTTCGAGCTAGACGAAAAGCAAGCCAACGCCATTTTAGATATGCGCTTGCAACGCTTAACCTCTTTAGAGGTCGAAAAATTAAAGGAGGAGCTTGCCGAGCTAGACGCTATTATGGCTGACCTTCGCGATATTTTGGCTAAGCCCGAAAGAGTTCTCGCCATCGTTAAAAACGACCTTTTAGACGTAAAACAGCGTTATCCTTCGCCCAGAAAAACCGAGCTTTCTTACGACGAAAGCGATATAGATATAGCCGACCTCGTAAAAGAGGAAGACGTGGTTATAAGCATGACGCACTTCGGGTATATCAAACGCATTTCGCTTGAAGAATATAAGTCGCAACGCCGCGGAGGCAGGGGCGTAACCGCACATAAACCCAAGGAAGAAGACTTCGTTGAAAATATGTTCGTGGCTTCAACCCACGCGCGCTTGCTGTTCTTTACCAACTTCGGTAAGGTTTACCGCTTAATGGGCTACGAAATTCCGGAGGCGCAAAAAACCGCGCGCGGCAGAGCCGTCGTTAACTTGTTGCAACTTGCCGACGGCGAGCGTATTTCCGCCGTAATTCCGCTTAACGAAAGCGCTCAAGCACAAGCAAAACGCTTAGCCGAAAAATCCGTTGAGGGTGAAGATGGCGCGGTTGCCGAAAAAGCTAGTGCAGGGGCTGACGAAACCGTTGCCGAAAACGCCGCGGTAGAAGTAGAAACCGTTGAAGACGCTAATAAATTCGTAATTTTGGCAACCAAGCGCGGGCTTATCAAAAAGACCGCCGCCGCCGAGTTCGATAACATAAGAAAAACCGGTAAAATCGCAATCAACTTAAACGAGGGCGACGAGCTTATATCCGCGCAAGTTACCTGCGGCGGCGACGAAATTATCGCGGCTTCGCATTCGGGTAAGTGCATAAGATTTGCCGAAGCCGACGTTCGCGCAACCGGCAGAGATACTCAGGGCGTTAAGTGCATGGATATCGACGACGACGATAGCGTGGTTGATATGATCGCCGTAAAAGAGGGCTACGACCTGTTAACCGTTACGGAGCGCGGGTTCGGTAAGCGTAGCGACGTTGCCGATTACCGTTTGCAATCGCGCGGAGGCAAGGGTATAAAAGCCGGCTCGTTTAGCGAAAAAACCGGCGCGCTAGTGTGCATGAAACTCGTTAAAGAAGACGAAGACGTTATGCTTATAGCCGATAACGGCATAATAATCCGCACCCGCGCAAACGAAATTTCGCGCATCGGCAGGGATACCAAGGGCGTAACCGTTATGAAGTTAGATAACGGCGTGGTGGTAACCGTAGCGGTAGTTCCGCATGCCGAAGAGGAACATGAAGAACCTGACGGGGCAGAGGTCGGCGCTGACGGCGAAACCGTAGTTAGCGAGCCCGCAATCGGCGAAAACGTAACCGAAAAAGTAATCGGAAACGCCGAAGATGACGAAAGTGCCGAAAACTGAGCAAAAAACGCAAATAAAAAATAAAGATATTTGAGCAAAGTTTTGCCGAAATGCCGAAATAAGCAAAAAAGACGCGCTTAAGGCTTTATCGGTTCAATTCTCTAACGGCTAAACCGTCCTACTACTTAGTTTAATATAACGTTTTAAAACGCTTTTGGGCTAGAAATATGGCTTGAAAGCGTTTTTTTGCTTAAATTTTTCATTTAATTTTCATTTAATTACATTAGCGTACCAAAACGCTTGAAAAATCGTGCGAAAAATGATATACTTGAAAAGGTAATATTAAAAACAATCGGTTTTTACGCCCAAAAATATAATTCGGGCTAAAAAACGTACGTTTGCCAAACGGCTTTATATGAAGATAATTGAGATAGAAAACGTAGATTTTTGCTATGACGGCAGTGTAAAAAAGGCGGCGGACGGGCTTAACCTTTGCGTAAACGAGGGCGAATTTATAGCGCTCGTCGGGCGTAACGGCAGCGGCAAAAGCACGGCGGCAAGGCTTATTAACGGGCTGTTGTTGCCAAAAGGCGGCAGCGTAACGGTGCTGGGCATGCGCACGGACGACTCTAAAAAACTTTTTTCGGTTAGGTCGAACGTGGGTATGGTGTTCCAAAACCCGGATAACCAAACGGTAGCCACCATCGTTGAAGACGACGTAGCTTTCGGCCCCGAAAACTTGGGCGTAGAAAGTGCCGAAATAGGTAAAAGAATTGAAGAAGCGCTTAGCGCGGTAGATATGCTCGCGTTTAAAAAAAGCGAGGCGGCAGCGCTTTCAGGCGGACAAAAACAGCGAATCGCTATAGCGGGCGTTTTGGCAATCGAGCCCAAAGTGCTTATTTTAGACGAGTCTACTTCGATGCTAGACCCAAAAGGTCGCGCCGAAATAATAGAGATAGTAAAGCGGCTTAACCGCGAAAAGGGCGTTACCGTTATTTGCGTAACGCATTATATGGACGAGGCTGCCCTTGCCGATAGGGTTATAGTTTTAAAGGACGGCAAAATCCGAATGCAGGGCACCCCGCGCGAGGTTTTTGCGCGCGAAGAAGAGCTTTTAAGTTGCGGTTTATGCTTGCCGCGCGCTTCGTATATATTTAACAGACTTGCCGAAAACGGCTTTTTAGGCGGACGAATCGCGTTAAATTGCGAGGAACTTGAACAAAAATTATGCGAATTGTTTGCGAAAATTTAACTTTTTCTTACGACGATAAAAAAAGTAAAAATAAAACCTACGCGCTTTCCGGCGTTAATTTAACTATAAACGACGGCGAGTTTTTCGGTATAATAGGGCAAACGGGTAGCGGAAAAAGCACGCTCGTTCGCCACTTTAACGCGCTCGAAACGCTGCAAGAGGGCTCGCTTAAAATAGGCGATTTCGATTTAAACCCTAAGGATAAAAACTATAAAAAAAGCTTAAAACCCTTGCGTGAAAAGGTCGGAATGGTGTTTCAATACCCCGAGCAACAGCTTTTTGCCGATACGGTGTTTGCAGACGTCGCTTTCGCGCTAAAAAACTTCAAGCCCGAACTTAACGAGCAAGAAGTCGTTCGCCGCGTGGCGCAGGCTATGCGCGCGGTAGGGCTAGATTATAACGAATATAAAGACAAATCGCCGTTCGAACTTTCGGGCGGGCAAAAACGTCGCGTCGCGATAGCTGGCGTTTTAGTAGTAGACCCCGAAATTTTGGTGATGGACGAACCCGTTGCGGGGCTAGATCCCGTCGGGAAAAAAGAACTTATGGTTTTGCTTCACGAACTTAACGCCTCGGGTAAAACGGTGGTAGTGGTTTCGCACGATATGGACGAAGTTGCCGAAAACTGCAGCCGCGTCGCGTTAATGGAAAACGGCAAGGTGGCGGCGGTAGGCACTCCTAAAGATATATTTTTAAGCGACGGCGGGGCGGGCGAACGCATGATTTTGCCGCTCGTTGCCACGCTCGTGCGCGATTTTAGGCAAAAAGGAATAAATTTAGATTGCGATTTAACCCCCGATTCGTTTATTTCGGCGGTGGAAAACTTAGTGCTCGGCAAAAAAGATAACTGCAAATAATGATAAAAAACGTAGCCTTCGGGCAATATTATAAAACTCAATCGTTCGTGCACGATCTAGACGCGCGCGCGAAAATATTGCTGCTTATAGGGTATATAACGGCGGTATTCGTGGTAAAAAACTTTTACGGTTTTTTGGCTTGCGCCGTGTTTTTGGGTTTTGCCGTAGCCTTTTCGCGCGTGCCGGTGTTAAAGGTGCTTAAAAGCGTTAAGGCAATACTGTTTTTGGTGATTTTTACCGCCGTGTTAAACGTGTTTTTTTACGGCGGCGAATCTAACCGCGTGTTTTTTGAGGCGGGTATAATAAAAGTGACGGATACTTCGCTCGTTTTCGCGGCGTTTATGGCGTTAAGGCTTATAACGTTGGTGCTCGGCAGCTCTTTGCTTACGCTAACAACCGCGCCCGTTTCGCTAACGGACGGCATAGAAAGCTTGCTTTACCCTTTAAAATTAATAAAATTTCCCGTGCACGAACTTGCTCTTATCATGAGCATAGCGCTTAGGTTTATACCCACGCTCGCAAACGAAACGGATAGAATTATGAGCGCGCAAAAGGCGCGCGGCGCAGATTTTGATACGGGCAGTATTTTTGCAAGAATAAAAGCGCTTATGCCCGTGCTTATCCCGCTTTTGGTAAGCTCGTTTAGGCGCGCGGAAGAGTTAGGCGACGCTATGGACGCGCGTTGCTACCGCGGCAGTAAGGGCAGAACGCGTTATAAAAAGCTAAAATTCACTTATCGCGATTTAATCGCCGCTTCGTTTTTTTGCTTAACGCTTGCAGCGGTTATAGTTTTAAACGTGAACTTAGTTGCCGTTATATAAGTCGCCCTATAAGCGGTTTAACGGCGTGTTCGATATAGAAAACGGATATAAAAAACTGAAAAACAAATAGAAACAAGCGGATAAAAAAACGAAAAATTAAAACCGATATAAAAGCGAGGGCGGTGCGGTATGCGCGTGATATTAGAAATACAATACGACGGCACGCACTTTTTCGGGTGGCAAACTCAGCCGAATAAGCGCACAGTTCAGCAAACCATAGAGCAAACCGTAGCCTCTCTTACGGGCGAGCCGTGCGTTTTAATAGCTAGCGGCAGAACGGATAGCGGCGTGCATGCGGAAAGACAAGTTGCCCATTTCGACGTGCAAAATCCCTCTATCCCGCCGGAAAAATACTCTTACGCGTTAAACCCCGTTTTGCCCGCGGACGTTAAGGTTATAAAAAGTTACGCCGCGGCGGAGGGCTTTCACGCAAGGTATTCGGCAAAAAAAAAGACTTACGTTTACAGATTTTATAAATGCCGCTTCGAAATGCCGCTTTACGAAAGATACCGCCACAGAGCCGAAGAATTTTGCGACGTAGAAAAAATGAAGTCGGCGGCAAAAAAAATAGAGGGCACGCACGATTTTAAGTGCTTTTTGGCGGCTAACAGCGACGTAAAAGACACCGTTCGCACCGTTTATTCGTGCGAGGTTATCGAAGACGGAATTTTTATAGACGTAAAAGTGTGCGGCAACGGTTTTTTATATAACATGGTGCGCACGATCGCGGGCACGCTGTATTTTGCGGGGCTAGGCAAACTTACCGCCGAAGACGTCGCCTCGGCTATAAAAAACAAAAACCGCGATGCGGTCGGCAAAACTATGGCGGCAAAAGGTTTAACGCTTTTAAGCGTAGAATATTAACGGCTTTTGCCGTTAAGTATAACGTCTAACTAAAAAAGATTAAACACAAAAAGATAAAACGCAATAAAAGAATTCAAACGTTCGGGAAAAGCAAATGACTTACGAAACAATCAAAAACAACAAAATAGTGCGCGCGATATGTAATTTTCAGCGGTCGAACGCGTACATATACGTTTTAGCCGCGGCGGCGTTTTTATCCAACGCTTTCGGATTAGACGGCTTTTCGTTCGTTCCCGTGCTCGTTTTGCTGTGCTTTACCAACTTGTTTTCGGATAGCGTTTTACCCGCGTTCCCCGCGATATTTACCATAGCATTCGGAATTTCCCCCGAACACACGCCCGCCAAAGGCGACTTTTCTTATTATTTATCAGCTCCGTTTTTATGTTGCGTAGCACCGCTCGTTTGCGCTGTAATAGCAACCGCGGTTTGGCGCGTTATTAAGGACGAGAATTATAAAAATATTAAATTTTGGCGCGGGCTGGGTTTCGGCGTTACGCTTTACGGCGCGGGATTGTTGCTCGGCGGTGCGTTTTCTCAAGGCTACGCTATTGAAGATTTCGCCGTTTCGCTATTAGTTGCGGCAACTTTCGTTCCCTTTTATTTCTTTTTTGCCGCAACGCTTAAAAAGTGCGATTTAAACAAAGAATATATTTGCAGAACGATGGTTTTAAGCGGACTCGTAGTGGTGGCTGAGCTGGGCGTATTCTATTTAAAAAATTACGAGGCGTCTACTTTACTCAATACCGTGTGGAAATCTACTATACACGTAGGTTGGGGTATAAGCAACACCATAGGCATGTACGCCGCGTTTATGGTACCTCCTTGTTTTTATTTTGCTCTTGAAAAAAAGCAAACCGTAAAATCGTTCGTGCTAGCGGGGATTTTTTTGGTAGGTGCATATTTTTCGCTTTGCCGTTCGGGTTTATTGTTCGGGTGCATCGCGTTTGCCGCGAGCGCTATAATTTGCTCGGTTCACGGCAAAAACAAAACCGCGTGTTCGATTTGTTTTGCTGCGTGCATAGCTTTGGGCTGTTTGTTTTTGGCTTTTTCGCTCAACGCCACCGTACTTCCAAGTCTGCCGGAATTTTTTAAAAAAATGGGTTTTTCGGATAACGGAAGATTTAAAATTTGGAAAAATTCTTTAAAGGCGTTTACCGAATATCCTATTTTCGGCACGGGCTTTTGCGGGTATTTCAGAAGGTATGAAGGCGCAACGTTTTTCATTTCGTTTTCGCACAACACGTTAATTCAATTATTAACGGCTTGCGGAATTTTCGGGTTGCTTTGCTATTTATATCACCGCGTGCAAACGGTGGTGCTGTTCACGCATAACTTAACGCCGTTCCGCGGTTTAATAGCGGTGCAAATATTGGTGTTTTTGGGCATGGGAATGGTAGATATTGCGGGAATAACTCCGTATTTCAATATGGTTTACGCCGCGCTTTTGGCGTTTTTCGAAAAAGAAAGTTTTATGCTTTGCGGCGATAGCGATTTTAATTTAACGCCGCTTAGCGTTATAAAGCGGGCGAAAGCGCAAAAAAACGGAGCTGCTAAAAAGGGCTAAGTTAAAAAATATGCTTGGGGATAATCGATAAATTATGAAAAAACCAAGAGTTATATTTCCGTTCGTAGAAGCGGGAATGGGGCATATAATGCCCCAAAAAAGCATATGCAGCGCGTTCGAACGCAAATACGGCGACAAGGTGGAGTGCGTTCGTTCGGATTTTTTTAACGAAACGGGTAACCCGCTGTTGTGCCGTTTCGGGTGGCACATGGAGCGCGAAGTGCACAAGCATAACGCAAGCAAGCTCTACGGCTTTTTTACTACGTTTTCTATGGATTTTTGGGGCACTACGCTGTCCACTTGGGGCGTTATGCAAGCCTACGTTATCGGTTCTTCGCGCGAGGGGGTAAAGCATATGGAAGAGCTTGAGCCCGATATGGTCGTTAGCACGCATTGGGCGACTAACTATTACGCCGAAAAAATGGCAAAAAAGCCGCTTACGGTAAGGTATATCCCCGATATTTACATCAATAAGCTAGATTGTTACCCGTGCGATTTAACCTTGGTTTCAAACGAAATAGGTTACGAGCACGGCCTTAAAGCGTTCAGTTACAGATACAACCCTAAAAATTTAAAAAAAGTTCCGTTTTGCATACGAGAAGAGGCGTTTTTAGCCGATACGGATAAAGGTCGCGCGCGCAAAAAACTAGGTCTTGGCGAAAACGATTTCGTGGTGGTTTCTATCGAGGGCGGTTACGGCATGGGCAAAACTTGCGCAATCGTTAAAGAGGCGTTTAAGCGCGATATGCCCGTAACTATATTCGCGCTGTGCGGAAAAAACGAGCGAGCGCATAAAAAAATAGAAAAACTAATAAGCGAAAACGCGAACAAGCGCACGAAGGTTTTTGCCAAAGGGTTTATAGATAACGTTTTCGATTATTTTGCGGCGGCGGATATAATGTGCGGCAAAAGCGGCGCTTCAACAACGGCAGAACCGTGCTTTTTCGGCTTACCGATGATAATAACCAAGCACGCCACGCATATAGAGCGCAATAACGCAAAATATTACGTAGACTATTTAAAGTGCGCGTATAATATTTTTAACGTTAAAAAAATATGCGATAAAATCGAAGAACTTCGCGCCTCGCCCGAGCTGTTGGGCGAGCTTAGGTCGCGCGCGTTGGCTAAGCACTCCGAATACGGAGCCGAACAAGCCGCCGACGAAATATTTAAGCTTTTATGCACTAAATTCCCCGAACTTGCCGCTTGCGACGTAGAAAATAAAGGCGAAGAAAGTGGTATATGCGGTGAAAACGAGGCAAAATCCGTTTAAAAACGCCAAAAAGGCTAAAAATTTGCAAAAGGCTTAAAAAACGCTTGACTTAAAGTTAATAACCTTGTAAAATATTTAGGCTGATTATAGGAAAAGCCGTAAAAAAAGAAATAGCCCCTCTTTTTTAT
>CAYZWD010000020.1:0-299 GCA_964482115.1 uncultured Acidiphilium sp.
TCTTTCTAGCGATATTACTTTTGAAGTAACCTACGACGTTGCTCACGTAACTGAAGGTAGCACCATTACTTGGGTATTAGACGGATACAAATATACCGGTAAATACTGCAAGGTTTGCGGTAACGTAGTTGTTACCAAGGCTGAAAAATTAGCTTAATATAAAATTACCACACAACGGATAAGCGGGCAATGGTAAGGCTCGCTTATCGGAAAAACCCTTAAAGCAAAAAACAAAGTCTTAGGCTCCCGCCCAAGGCTTTGTTTTTTTGTTTTAAACCTTCCACTGCTCGGCGTTTATT